>NZ_JBEXLP010000017.1:0-111076 GCF_040610035.1 Streptomyces sp. NPDC004542 | reverse complement strand
GGTGGAGAGCAGCGACTGCCAGGCGGCGTGCACGGCGGCGGCAGCGGTGGCACGGGCGCGGGCGTGGCCGTCACCGGTGCCGCGGGTGGCGGCGTACGCGGCGGCGGCGTTCAGGGCCCGGGCGGTGGCGCGGCGTTCGGGGCCGTGCGGGCGCAGCAGGCCGGGCGCCATGCCGACCAGCCAGGCCCAGGCGCCGGCTCCCCCGGCCAGGGCCAGGTGGCCCGGGACCTGGCCGGGGGTCTGCGGCGCGAACAGCGACGCGGAGCTGATGAAGGTCAGCACCACGTTCCCGGGCGGGCCGACCCGGGTGGCGTCGCACACCGCCTTCTGCGCGGCGGCCAGGAGGGCGCCGACGGCGACCAGGACGACGGCGTCGGCGGTGAGCGAAGCCGTGAGCAGGGCGACGGCGAGCCCGGCGACCATGCCGAGCACCACCCACGCCAGGGTGCGGGCCCGGGCGGCGTACGGGCGGTGGTGGCCGTAGAGCGCGCACAGCGACCCGGCCATCGTGTACATCGCGAGGTCCAGACGGCCGAGCGCGAGCAGGGTCAGGTTGGGCGGGGCGACCGCGGCGACCACGCTCAGCGCGGGCTTGAACCAGATGTCGGACGGCCGGCCGAGGCGCAGAACGCCGACGAGGGGGAGACGGTGAGGGGTCGCACTGCTCATACCGACAAATTTAGCATATATTTTACTCGTAAACCATATGGCCGGAGAACCCTCGCGGGATCTCTCACCTGCGGTGCACCGCCGAATGCTCCCGTGCACCCCCGTGCGCTCGCGTGCGCGCCGCACGGACCGGGCATCGCATCCCTCGACCCACCGTGGAGCGGGGAGGTGCGCGTGCACGGACCGACTTCGCCCGGCTGGCTGCTGGTCGCGCTGTGTGCCGGGACCGGGGCCTACTGCCTGCTGCGGATGCGCAGCGGCGTCGAGGAGCAGCGGCGCGCCGCGGGCGGCGAGGCGCTCATGGGCTTCGGCATGGCGGCGATGGCCGTGCCCGGCGCGGTGTTCAGCCCACCGCCGTGGATCTGGCCGCTCTACGCGGCCGTGTTCGGCGCGGCGGCGCTGCGCGCCCTGTGGGCCGCGCGCGCCGACCCGCACCATCTGCACCACCTGGTGGGCAGCGCGGCCATGGTCTACATGGCGGTCGTGATGGCCGCCTCCCCCGGATCGCACCACGCCCACGGCGGCGCCGGTGTCCCCCCGCTGACGGCCGTGCTGCTCCTGTACTTCGCCGGGTACGTGCTTCTCTCCGGCGCCCGGCTGGTCCCCGCCGCCGTCGCGGCCGGTCCGGGCGCCGTCCGGTGGGGTGACCGGCCGGAGCTGGCGCGGGCGTGCCGGCTGTCGATGGGGATCGGCATGGTGGCCATGCTGCTGGCGCTCTGAGGTGCCGGCCGGTGAGGCGGGGCGGTACCCGGCACGCGCCGGGCGCAAGCGTTGACTGCGTCACTTTGCCACCGCGGACCGTACCCCGCGGCAGTCCCCGCTCATAGGGTGCTGCCCATGATGGTCCCCGCGGCACTGCTGCTGCTCGGCGCCCTGACCGCCGTCGCCGCTCCCCGGCTGCTCGCCCGGGCGGACTGGCCGGACCGTGAACCGGTGGTGGCCCTGTGGGCCTGGCAGTGCGTCGTCGCGGCCGTCCTGCTGTGCTGCGCGCTGTCGATGACCCTGAGCGCGGCGGCCGCCTGGCAGGCGGTGCGCGGGCACGTGTTCGGCCCGGCACCGCGGGCGGTCGTGGACGCGTACGCCCTGGGCGCGGCCGGGCCCTGGGCGGCGACGACCGCGGTGGCGCTGGCCTGCGGCGGGCTGTGGAGCGCGGCGATGCTTGTCCTCGAGGTGGCCCGGGCCCGCTCGCGACGGCGCCGGCGCCGGGCCGAACTGTTGGTGCGGGCGCCCCTGTTGCCCGGGGAGGACTCCGCGGGCGGCCGTCTGGTCGTGCTGGAGGGCGAGCGGCCGGACGCCTGGTGGCTGCCCGGCGCCACGCCTCGACTCGTCATCACCACCGCCGCGTTGAGCCGTCTGAAGGGACGGCGACTGGACGCGGTCCTCGCCCATGAGCAGGGACACGCGCAGGCGCGCCACGACTGGTTGCTGCACTGCTCGGCCGCGCTGGCCGGTGGCTTTCCGCAGGTGCCGGTGTTCGCCGCGTTCCGCGACGAGATGCACCGGCTGGTCGAACTGGCCGCCGACGACATGGCCTCCCGCCGCTTCGGCCGGCTGACGACCGCCCTGGCGCTGGTGGAGCTCAACGAGGACCGCGGCGTCTTCGGCCCCGGCCCCGCCCCGCACGCCCACGTCCCCCAGCGCGTGCACCGGCTGCTCACTCCCCCGGACCGCCTCACGGCGATGCGCCGTCTGAGGCTGACCGCCGCGGCGGCGGTGGTGCCGGTGGTCCCGGTGCTGGTGGCGCTGGTGCCGGGGCTGCGGGCCCTCGGCTAGGGTCCGGGCCCGGGACTGGCCTCCCGCCCCGCGCCTCGGCGAGGATCGCAGCATGCGCCACCTGCCCGTCGACTCGTCACCCCGCCCGAAGCAGTACCGCGCGGCAGCCGTCGCCGCCGCGCTCCTCGCGCTGTGTTCCGCACTGCTACTGACGCTGGTCGCGACCGGATGGCACCCGCTGATCACCGTGGACGGGGACGTCTCCCGCACGACCCACCGCTGGGCGGTCGAGGAGCACGGCCTGACGCACGCCTTCCGCGTCCTCACCGACTGGGTCTGGGACCCGCTGACGATGCGACTGCTGTGCGCGGCGGTCGCGGTGTGGCTGGTGTGGCGCCGGTCGGCGTGGGGGACGGCCGTGTGGCTGGCGGTGACCTGCGCGGTGGCCGCGGTCGTGCAGCAGACGCTGAAGGCGGCCGTCGACCGACCCCGCCCGGTCTGGCGGGACCCGGTCGACTCCGCGCACTACGCGGCCTTTCCGTCGGGGCACGTCATGACCGCCACCGTGGTCTGCGGCCTCCTGCTGTGGCTGCTCCGCCGCTGGGGAGCCGGACGCGCCCTGCGGGGTACGGCCCTGGCGGTGGCCGCCGTGTCGGTGCCGGGCGTCGGCCTGACCAGGGTGTGGCTGGGCGTGCACTGGCCGTCCGACGTGCTCGGGGGATGGCTGCTCGGGGGTCTGGTGGTCGCGGTGGCGGTCGTGGCGTACGAGTCGCCGTGGGGCGCCCGGGCGCGACCTCACTGACGGACGGTCCCGTTCAGCCTCGCCTCGACATCGAACATGCTTACGCTCAGGCGGCGCCCTCGACAGACGCCCGCAGCGCCACCGGAGGCAGGGGGGATCGTGTCCAGCGTGTCGAGACGATCACTGCTCGGATATTCGGGGACCGCCGCGGCGAGCGCGGCGGTCGGCGGCGCGGCGTCCGCACCGCCGGCCCAGGCTCAGGTGGCGCGGACGGAGACGGCGTCGACGGACTTCTCCCCGGGGACGCTCTTCTCCGGCGAGTCCACCATCGGCGACGTCGACGCGTACCTGACCATCAAGTTCAGGGTCCAGGTGACCGACGCCCCCGCGTCCCACTCCATCGACCCGCTGGAGATCGCCGGCCTGCTCAACGACTTCATCACCGAGCGTGGCCGGCCCGCCGTCACGTTCTCCGGCACCCCGCCGCCCGCCCCGCTGAACTGACCCGTGCCGGCGGCGGCCCCGCGCCGGACGGCACGCCCGGTACAGTCCAGCGCATGGCTGCCGTCCTCTTCGACTTCTCCGGGACCCTGTTCCGCGTCGAGTCCACCGAGTCCTGGCTGCGTGCCGTGCTCGCCGAGTCGGCGCTGGAGCTGTCCGAGGGGGAACTGACCGCGGCCGCACGCGCGCTGGAGGCCGCCGGGGCGCTGCCCGGCGGGGCGGCGCCGGCCGAGCTGCCCGCGGAGCTGGCGGAGGTGTGGGCGGTCCGGGACCAGAGCGCCGCGCTGCACCGGGCCGCGTACACCGGTCTGTCCCGCCGGGTTCCGCTGCCCGATCCGGGGCTGCACGAGGCACTGTACGACCGGCACATGTCCCCGCGGGCGTGGTCGCCGTACCCCGACGCCGCCGAGGTGCTCAGCACCCTGAGCGAGCGCGGGATCGGGGTCGGCGTGGTCAGCAACATCGGCTGGGACCTGCGCCCGGTCTTCCGCGAGCACGGGCTCGACACGTACGTGGACGCGTACGTGCTGTCGTACGAACACGGCGTCCAGAAGCCGGATCCCCGGCTGTTCGCCACGGCCTGCGCGGCGCTCGGTGTCGAGCCCCGGGACGCGCTGATGGTCGGCGACAGCCGGTCGGCGGACGGTGGCGCGGCGGCGCTGGGGTGCCGGGTGCACTTCGTGGACCACCTGCCGGTGTCCGAGCGGCCGGAGGCGCTGCTGCCGGTGCTGGACCTGGTGGGCTGAGCCCGGCGGAGGCCCTCGGGTTCAGCCCAGGTATCCCTCGACCTGCGACTCGGAGCGGACCCGGACGTCGTCGGGGTTCTCCCCGAACTCGGCCTTGGCACGGCGCCGGCGCAGCAGGTCGCAGCACTGGTCGCGCTCGCGTTCCAGGCCGGCGAGCCGTTGTTGTCCGGTGGCGTCGTCGATCTCTCCGGCCGCGAGCGCCGCCCGCAGCCTGTGCTCGTCCTCGACCATCTCCGTGATCCTGGCCAGAATCTGCCGGTCCCGTTCCAGGTTCCCCGCGCTCCTCCGCTCGGCTCCGTGTCCCACTGGTAGAACACGACGATCCTCGTGGGACGGAAGAGGCGAACAGGCGAAGGAGCACGCGGCCGCGCGTGCCGGGACGGCCGCGGTGACTGCCGGAGCCGTCCGTCTGAGACGATCCCCCGTGTCGCCCCAGACGGACGGCAGCACCGAGCAGGCACCGGACGAAGCGGTGCCTGATGCGTCGATTATAGTTGGCTGGCAGCCAGTCAACTACAGGAGTTCCAGCATGTCCCCGCGCAGCGCCTCGGTCAATGAAGAGTTGCGGCGGCGTTCCCGGGAGCGGCTCCTGCAGGCCGCGGTGGAGCTGGTCGGCGAGCACGGGTACGAGGCCACGACCCTGGGGGACATCGCGGACCGGGCCGGCTCGGCGCGTGGTCTGGTGTCGTACTACTTCCCGGGCAAACGCCAGCTCGTACAGTCCGCCGTGCACCGGCTGATGCACCGCACGCTGGAGGAGGCGCTGGAGCGCGAGCCGCGCACCGACGACGGGCGGGAGCGGCTGGCGCGGGCCATCGACGCGATCCTGGGCCTGGCCCGGGACCGGCCCGTGCTCATGCGCCAGCACATGGCCGGGCTCCTTGAGGGCGAGGGTTTCGTCCAGTGCCCGGAGCAGCGCCGCCTGTCCGAGCTGCTCGGCGACACGGTCGCCCGGTACGGCTCGCGAGACGTCCGGGCCGACTATCCGCTGCTGCGCGCGGTGCTGATGGGGGCGGTGTACGCGGCGCTGGTACCGGGCGCGCCGATGCCGGTCCCGGAGCTGCGGGCGGAGCTGTTCCAGCGCTACGGCCTCGACTGGGAGCTGGGCGTCCCGCCCGGGGCGGGAGCGGCGGAGGGCCAGTGCGAGAAGGACTTGTCGCGGTTCTTCGCCGCCGAGGAGCGGCCGGAGGACCGGCGGCGCACCCGGTAGGGCCGTGGAGCCGGTCGGCGGAGTGAGGCCACCGGTCACCGGTCACCGGCACATCACCCCACCGGCCCCTGTCAGCGAAAGCCGCCGCGGTGCGATCCTGGAACCATGCGTGTCGCCGTCGTCGGCTCGGGGCCGAGCGGGTGTTACACCGCCCAGAGCCTGGTCCAGCTGGATTCCGGGGTGTTCGTCGACGTACTGGACCGACTGCCGTGTCCGTACGGTCTGGTGCGTTACGGCGTGGCCCCGGACCACGAGAAGATCAAATCGCTGCAGGGCAGTCTGCGCGCGGTGCTGGAGCACGAGCGGGTGCGGTTCCTCGGGGGCGTGCGGGTCGGCGGCCCCGGCGGGCTGCCGGTGGAGCGGCTGAGGGAGCTGTACCACGCGGTCGTCTACTGCGTGGGCGCCGCGAGCGACCGTCACCTCGGTGTTCCGGGCGAGGATCTGCCGGGCAGCTGGTCGGCGACCGAGTTCGTGTCCTGGTACAGCGCGCATCCCGACGCGGTCGAGGCCGGTTTCCTGGCCGGTGCGCGGTCGGCCGTGGTCATCGGCGTCGGCAATGTCGCCGTGGACGTCACCCGGATGCTGGCCCGCGGCGCGGCGGAGCTGAGCTCGACGGACATGCCGCAGGCGGCGCTCACCACGCTGGCGGCGAGCGGGGTGCGGGAGGTCCGGATGGTGGGCCGGCGCGGCCCCTCCCAGGCCCGTTTCACCACCAAGGAGCTGCGCGAACTGGGTGGCCTGCCCGACACCGAGGTCACCGTGGACCCGGACGAACTGGCACTCGACCCGGCGTACGCCGACCCGTCCGGGCTGCCCGCGCCGCAGCGGCGCAACGTGGAGGTGCTGCGCGACTGGGCGGCACGGCCGCCCGTGGACGCCTCGCACCGCATCCGGCTGCACTTCTATCTGCGCCCCGTCGAACTGCTCGCCGACGGCGGGCGGGTGGGCGCGGTGCGCTTCGAACGGACCGTGCCGGACGGGCAGGGCGGCGTCACGGGCACCGGCCGGTTCGAGGACGTGGAGGCGCAGTTGGTGCTGCGCTCGGTCGGCTATCGCGGAGTGCCGCTGGAGGGGCTGCCGTTCGACGCGGCAAGCGGCACGGTACCCAACGTCGAGGGCCGGGTGGTGCGCGGCTCCGCGGTGTCGGCGGGCGAGTACGTGGCCGGCTGGATCAAGCGCGGCCCGACCGGCGTCATCGGCACCAACCGCCCGTGCGCCAAGCAGACGGCGGTCTCCCTGCTCGCGGACGCCCCCGCTCTCGCCCGCGGGTCCGTCCCGGACGACCCCGTCGCGGCGCTGCGGGCCGCCGGGATCGAGCCGGTGCCGTGGGCGGGGTGGCAGGCGATCGAGCGGGCCGAGGCGGAGCTCGGGGCCTCGCTCGGGCGGAGCGTGGTCAAACTGGCCGACTGGGACGCCCTGCTGGCGGCGGCGCGCCGGACGGCGGCCTCCTAGGGCCTGTCTGGCCCGCGAAGCGACGTGGAGGTCCTGGCACCGGGAGCCACCGCAGCGCGGCGGTCCTGGGCGGTGAGCGCCGACGCCGTCACAACGAGGGCGAGTACGAGGACGCAGGCGCTGATCAGGCCGGCGAGCGGGATCCGTCCGGGCGGCTTCACGTGGCCCTTCCCGACCGGGGGGCTGGGGGCGGATACGCGCCGCGCTCCCGGGCGGCGCGCACCCGGGTTCGTCAACCGGCCGTGCAGGCGGTTCCGTTGAGGGTGAAGGTGGCGGGGGCGGCGCTGTCGCCGGTGTGTGTGGCCTGATAGCCGACGCTGACGGTCGCGTTCGGCGCGATGGTGCCGTTGTAGGAGACGTTGGTGGCCGTCACCGCGCCTGAGGACGGGCTGTAGTCGGCGTTCCAGCCGTTGGTGATGGTCTGGCCGGAGGGCAGGGTGAAGCCGAGTTTCCAGCCGTTGACCGCGCTCGTCCCGGTGTTGGTGATGGTGACGGAGGCGGTCAGGCCGGTGCTCCACGCGTCGGTGGCGGCCGTCACCTTGCAGGCCCCGGCGGGCGGTGGGGGCACGGTGCCGCCGCTGTCGAGGCCGAAGAAGTGGAGCGCGCGGGCCGCCATGCCGTAGGTGTAGAGGTTGTGGCCGACGCCCTGGAGGCTGATGGCCTCGACGGGGGCCTGGTCACCGGTGGAGCCGTAGCGGGTGCGGGTCCAGCCGGACTGGGGCGAGTCGGTGGCGGCCGGGGTCTGGCTCACGCCGAGGACGTCGGTCCACTCCTTGATCTCCTCCCCGAAGTTGGGGTAGCGCAGGACGTCGTCCTCGGTGCCGTGCCACAACTGCATCCGTGGCCGGGGACCGCTGTAGCCGGGGTAGGCGCCGCGGACGATGTCGCCCCACTCCTCAGGGGTGTGGGTGAGAGCACCGGAGGAACAGGTGCTGTTCCACTCGGATCCGTCGGTGGTGGCGAAGCAGCCGAAGGGCACCCCGGAGAACGCGGCGCCCGCGGCGAACACGTCCGGGTAGTCGCCGAGCAGGACGTTCGTCATCATCGCGCCGGAGGAGATGCCGGTGACGAACACCTTGCCGGTGTCGGCCGAATAGGTGCGGACCGCCCAGTCCACCATCGAACTGATGCCGACCGGGTCGCTGCCGCCGCCGTGGCGCAGTGCCTGCGGGGAGGAGACGTCGAAGCACGTGCCGGCCCGGGTCACCGACGGGTACACGACGACGAACCCGTACTGGTCGGCCAGCTGGGCCCACTCGGTGCCGGAGTACATGTCCGGGGCGGAGCCGCCGCACCAGTGGACGGCGACCACGACCGCCGGGTGCGCGGTGACGCCGCTCGGCACGTACATGTACATCTGGAGGTTGCTGGGGTTGTCGCCGAAGCCGGTGACCTCGGTGAGCGTCGCCGTGGGCAGGGCGGCGGGGGCATCGGTGCGGGCGGCGGCCGACGGGGCGAGGAACACCGCCGCGAGCAGCGGGAGCAGCGCCGCGAGGAGCACGGTCAGGGTGCGGCGCAAGGGCACCGTGGGGGGCATGTCCTCGTCCCTTCCTGGTTCAGCGGGAGTCAGCGGGAGGAGTGGGGCCGGAGCCGGTGGCCAGGGCCTCGAGGCCAGGCTCGGCCGGTAACGCGCGCGTGCGCGGGGTCGTCATGGATTCGCCCCTCTCGAAAGGGAAGCATCCGGGGCATGGTGGCATGGACGCGTTGCCCATGGAAGCGCTCCCACACTCACGTCACCGAGTGACTCAAAGACGCCATGCAATGTTCTGCGCAAAGCGTTGACTAGAAAGCGCTTACATTCTACGGTCCGTTCAACAGCGTGACCAAGGGGCCTGACATTAGCCCTAAAAGGCCACCTGTTGCCCCATCGCGTTCCACATGGTGCACGTCGTTCATATACATGGCTACGTGCATGCCCTATACCCCCCTCGAAGGGACGCACCCGCATGCAGAAGCAAAGGGTCACCAGGACAGCGCTCGGCGCCGTCGCGCTCGCGGCGGCGAGCACGCTCCTCCTGCCCCAGTCGGCCGGGGCGGCGGACACCTCACCGGTCGGGTTCGGCGCCGGCACGACCGGCGGCGGCAGCGCCACGGCGGTGACCGTCTCCACGCTCTCCGCCTTCCAGACCGCCGTCACCGGCAGCACGGCCAAGGTGGTGAAGGTGAACGGCTCGATCGCGCTGAGCGGTCAGGTCGACATCGGCGCCAACACCACGGTGCTGGGCGTCGGTTCCTCCTCCGGCTTCACCGGCGGCGGACTGCGGCTGAAGAACGTCTCCAACGTCGTCATCCGCAACCTGAACATCAGCAAGGCCGTGGGGACGGACGCGATCACCGTCCAGAAGTCGACCAAGGTGTGGATCGACCACAACACCCTGTCGTCGGACCGCGACCACGGCAAGGACTACTACGACGGCCTGGTCGACATCACCCACGCGTCCGACTACGTCACCGTGTCCTGGAACACCTTCAAGGACCACTACAAGGGCTCGCTCGTCGGCCACAGCGACAGCAACGCGAGCGAGGACACCGGACACCTCCGGGTCACCTACCACCACAACTGGTTCAACAACGTCAACTCCCGCATCCCCAGCCTGCGTTTCGGCACCGGGCACTTCTACGACAACTACGTCGTCGGCGCGGAGACCGCCGTGCACTCCCGCATGGGGGCGCAGATGCTGGTCGAGAACAACGTCTTCCGGAACACCCAGGTCGCCGTCACCACCAACCGGGACAGCGACGTGGACGGCTACGCCAACCTCAGCGGCAACGATCTCGGCGGAGCCACGACCGAGATATCCCAGGTCGGCACGTTCACCAAGCCGCCCTACAGCTACACCGCCGAGCCCGCCTCGAGCGTGGTCGCCTCGGTGACCGCGGGCGCGGGCACCGGAAAGATCTGACCCCCCACCCACCACCGACAGAAGGAATCGGGACATGACTTCTGTGACACGACCGCGCGCCGCACGGCGCGCACTGACCGGCGGCCTGGCCGCGGTCGGCCTCTCGGTTGCCATGATCATGACAGATGGCGCGCTGTCGCCGGCCAGCGCCGCCACCTGGCCCAGCGCCAACGGCAGCCAGGCCGTCACGGCGACCATCTCGGTCTCCGGGACCAAGGACTACGGGATGAAGCGCCTGTACGGCAGCGGCGACCTGGGCACCGACGGACAGAGCGAGGACCAGGGCCCGATCCTCGAGCTGGCCGCCGGCGCCGTCGTCAAGAACGTCATCATCGGCTCCCCCGCCGCGGACGGCATCCACTGCCTGGGCAGCTGCACGCTGCAGAACGTGTGGTGGGAGGACGTCGGCGAGGACGCGGCGACGTTCCTCGGCTCCTCCTCGTCCAACGTGTACACCGTCTCCGGCGGTGGCGCGAAGGAGGCCAGCGACAAGGTGTTCCAGTTCAACGGAGCCGGAACGCTCAACGTCTCGAACTTCGCCGTGCAGAACTTCGGCAAGCTGGTCCGCTCCTGCGGCAACTGCAGTAAGCAGTACAAGCGGACCATCAACCTCAACACGATCGAGGCGACCTACAAGGGCAGCGCGCTCGTCGGGATCAACACCAACTACGGCGACAGCGCGACGCTGAAGAATATCACGATCGTCGACGACAGCAGCAAGAAGATCGTGCCCTGCCAGAAGTACATCGGCAACAACACGGGCGCGGAGCCGACCAAGAACGGCACTGATGCCGACGGGACGTACTGCAAGTACTCGTCCTCCGACATCACCTACAAGTAGCGCCCCAGCAGGGCGCCGCTGCCCCACGACGGCGGTCGTACGAGGCGCACCTGACGGCGCCTCGTACGACCGCCCACCATTGTCTACGCCGCACCGCCGAACATGACGTATGTCGACTCCCGCCGACAGCGGGTGCAAGCGGCGCGCAGGGCCGGTCCCGGCCAGTCGGCGGGCAAGAGTTCGGCGGGCAGTACGGGATCGGCCAGCAGGTGGCGCACGACGGCCGCGAGGCTGACGGTGAAGCGGTCGACGGGGCCTCGGCGGGTCTCCGCCTTCACGCCCGCCGACAGCCCGGCCCCTGCCCCCCTGCCCCCCCTGCGGGGCAGCGCCCCCACACCCCGCCCGTGCTCCGACCCCTGCATCGCCGCAGGGCTCGGCCCCCGCACCTCGCCCGTGCCCCGCACCGCGCACCCCGCACCCCGCACCCCGCACCCCGCACCCCCAGGGCAGCGCCTCTGTATCCCGCCTGTCCCCACACCCTGCCGGACCAGCGAGGCTTCGCCCTTGCACCGCCGGCAGTCCGGCCCCTGCGCCCCCGGTGGGGCTCCGCCCTCCACCGCAGAGCTGCCCCCGTGTCCGGAAGCCGTTCCCGCGGGCATGCGCGCGCGGGTCGGCGGGAATTGATCCCTCCGGGCCGTCTCCGGTCCCAGCCGGCGGATCGCACACAGTCGCCGCGCGATTCCGCTTCGTTGTCAGTGCCGTGGTGCAGACTCGCGATCAGGTGGCCATCGCCTGGGGAGGACAACGTGTTCACGGGGATCGACGACGTCGAGTGGGCCTCGCTGCGGCATGCCTACGGCAGCGCCGAGGACGTGCCCGGACTGCTGCGGGGGCTGGCGTCCGCGGACCGGACCGAGCGGGAGGGCGCGCTGGACGGGATGTACGGCTCGGTGCACCACCAGGGGAACGTGTACGACTCGACGGTCGCCTGCGTCCCGTTCCTGTTCGCCCTCGCGGCCCGCGCGGAGGGGCCTGACCGCGGCGGGATAGTCGAGTTGCTGGTGAGCATCGGCACGGAGGGCGAGGGCGCGGCGGTGCGCTCGGGCGCGGAGGCGTTCGCCGGTCTGGCCGCTGATCCGGATCCCTGCGTGCGGCGGGCGGCGTCCGTGGCGCTGGTGCGGTTCCTCGACGATCCGGCGCGTGTGCTGGGCCTGTTGCGGGACCGGATCACGGTCGAGCGGGACGACCGGGTCCTGCTGGCCCTCACCGAGGGTCTGGGCCTCTTCGTACGGCGGTACCCGGCGCACGCCGCCGCGGCGGTGGACCTCCTGGCCGCACGGAGCGCGCCGCCGCACGCGCCCGGGCTGCGGCTCGCGGCCCTCGGCCAGCTCGCGCTCGGGGCGCCCGACCGGCTCCCTGCCGATCTGGTGCCGACGGCGGTCCGGCTGCTCCGGGACAGGTCCGCGCAGCGCTCCGGCGGGCGGCCGGAGGAGTCGGACCGGCCTGGTACGGACACCCTGGTCGGCCGGATCCGGCGGCTGCGGCCCTCCGATGAGGAGGGCGCGTACCTGTTGCGCACTCTGCACGCCGCCCTGGGCGACCGGGTCGCGGACCGGATCGCGCTGCTCACCGGGCAGTTGACCAGCCCGGCCGCGGTGGACCGCCGCAACGCGGTGTGGATGGCGGCCGGGCTGCTGCGCGAGTGGCGCGCCGACTACACCGGGCTGGTCACGCTGCTCGGCACCCAGCTTGCCCAGGATCAGGGTCCGTTACGGGACGCGGCGGTGTCGGTGCTGGGCGAGCTGTTCGGCCTGGCCGCCCCCGCCGCCGGCCACCTGCACACCCTGGTGACGGAACGGCCCGACCTGTGGGTGCGCCGGTGGGAACGCGGGGTGCCCGCGCTGGGCGGTCCGCTCAAGGCCCTCGCCCGCAGCGGGGACGCCAGAGCGGTGCCCGCCCTCGCCCAACTGCTGGCCGGCCCGGTTCCGCCGGACGACCTGGGGGACGCGGTCGTGCACCTGGGCTCTGCCGCGGCCCCGCTCGCCCCGGCGCTGCGGCGCCGGCTCGGGCAGATACCCCTCGACTCGACCCAGGCGGCCGACCGCGCCGTGCACCTGCTGTCGGCGCTCACGGCCCTGGCCGACGCGGCGGCCCTGCCGGAGGTGCTGCGCCTGCTGAGCGCCGCGACAGGCGCTCCCGAACCCCACAGCACCGCCGTCGGGTGCGCGATCCGCGCACTGGACGCCTTCGGGCCCGCCGCGCGGGCGGCGGCGCCGGTCCTGCGGGGGCTCCTCGACACCGAGTACGCGGCGGCGGCCGCGGGGGCACTGTGGTCGACGGGCGAGGACGTGTCCGGCGTACTTCCCGTGCTGCTGCGGGAGTTGGCGCACGAACAGTCCGGCCGCCGCCGTTCGGCCGCCGGGGAGCTGGCCCGGCTGGGGCCCGCTGCCCGCCCCGCGCTCCACGCGCTGCGCCGTATGAGCGGGGCGAGCGGGGTGCGGGAACGGGTCTCGGCCGCGGCGGCGCTGTGGCGGATCGGCCAGGATCCGGAACCCGTCCTGCCGGTGTTCCGCGCGGCCTGGGCCGGGCACCCCCACACCCGCGGCACGATCGTCGCCTGCCTCGTCCGCATGGGACCGGCGGGCGACCCGCTGCGGGACCTCCTGCGAGCCGAGGTGACCCGCCCACGGCGCCACACGGCACGGGCGGGCGGGCACGGGAGCCACGGCATACAGCAGGACGAGGAACTGCTCCGGGGGTGCCGGAGGGTGCTGTCGGGCGGCTGAGTGGCCGCAGGGCCGGCTCCCGGTGGGCGCGGCCCCGGTTCCGCGGCCGGTCGTGTCAGCCGGTCATCCGCCCCCACTGCGGACCCAGTCGGGCCCATTCCGCGTCCCAGTCGTCCATGCGGCGGCGTTCCAGCCGGCCGCGCAGGGCCAGGCCGGAGACGAAGGGGACGGCGGCGGCGCTGACGCCCACGAGGGTGCCGATCAGGCCGGCCCGCAGGTGGGCCTGGGAGACCGAGGCGGGACGGGTGACCAGGTGGCCCTGCGGGTCGGTCCACACGGTGACCGGGCTGCCCGCCGGGCTGCCGGGCTCGACGCGGGCCTGGCCGGTGTGCGGGGAGCCGTCCGCCGCGGTCCAGCGGACCTTGGTCCACACCCGCTCGCCGGAGTGCGCCGTCCCGGGTGCCTTCTCGGCGACCAGGGCCACGGCAGGCCGCCACTCGAGGCGTTCCCGGGCCAGTCCGTGCTCGACGGAACCGGCGGCCGCGAGCCCCGACAGGACCCCGGTCAGGACGGTGAGCAGCCAGACCCCGAGCACCAGCCAGGCCTCCAACTTGTCGGCACGGCGTCTGAGCGGGTTGCGCCGCCAGCGCCACAGCCAGACCTTCGGACCACGGAACGCCTTCAAAGGCATCCTCCTCACGAGCGCACGGACAGACCGGCCGCCTTCCCGGCCGCCTTCCCATACGGGGGACGTCCCCGTCCTGCTCAGGGCGAGCCCCCGACTCGACGGTCGCACGAGAGCGCCGGTCCGCGCAGGCGTCTGACGGGAAGACGCCCCACCGATCTCGGCCACAGGCCGACACAGCCCGCCTGACCTGCGCCGACACCGCTCGCGGGGGTGACTGTCAGTGCCGGGGTGCAGACTGTCCGATGTCTGAAAAGTCACGCGACAAAGACGTCCCGGAGGTGATCGGCATGACCGAGGTACTGCTCGCCGTGGGCACCCGAAAGGGTCTGTTCATCGGGCGGCGGCGAGGTGGCGCCTGGGAGTTCGACGAGAGTCCGTACTTCAACGCCCAGGCGGTCTACTCGGTCGCCCTGGACACCCGCGGCGGCACGCCGCGTCTGCTGGTCGGGGGCGACAGCGCGCACTGGGGCCCGTCGGTGTTCCACTCCGACGACCTGGGCCGCACCTGGACCGAACCGGCCCGGCCCGCGGTGAAGTTCCCCAAGGACACCGGCTCCTCCCTGGAGCGGGTGTGGCAGCTGCACCCGGCCGCCGCGGAGCCGGACGTGGTCTACGCGGGCACGGAACCGGCCGCGCTGTACCGTTCGGAGGACCGCGGGGAGAGCTTCGAGCTGGTGCGCCCGCTGTGGGAGCATCCCACCCGCTCGCGGTGGGTGCCGGGCGGCGGCGGTGAGGGCCTGCACACCGTGGTGACCGACCAGCGCGACCCGCGGGCGGTGACCGTCGCGGTCTCGACGGCCGGGGTGTTCCGCACCACGGACGGCGGCGCGAGCTGGACCCCGTCCAACTCCGGTGTGTCCGCGGTGTTCCTGCCGGATCCCGACCCGGAGTTCGGCCAGTGCGTGCACAAGATCGCGCAGGATGCGGTGAACCCCGACCGGCTCTACCTCCAGAACCACTGGGGGGTGTACCGCAGCGACGACACGGGCGCGCACTGGACGGACATCGGCGCGGGCCTGCCGTCCACCTTCGGCTTCGCGGTGGCCGCCCACCCGCGCCGGGGCGACACGGCGTACGTCTTCCCGATCAACGCCGACGCGGACCGGGTGCCCGCCGACCGTCGCTGCCGCGTCTTCCGCACCGGGGACGCGGGCGGGACCTGGGAGCCCCTGACCGCCGGACTGCCCCAGGAGGACCACTACGGGACGGTGTTGCGCGACGCGCTCTGCACGGACGACGCGGACCCGGCGGGCGTCTACTTCGGCAATCGCAACGGTGAGGTGTACGCCTCGGGCGACGACGGCGACAGCTGGCAGCTGCTCGCCTCCCATCTGCCGGACGTGCTGTGCGTACGGGCGGCGGTCGTGGACTGAGGTTCCGGTCATCCGTGTCGACGGTTCGGTCGTCCTCGGTCGGCCCGCGGCCGAGGCTTGATCAACGCACCGCGGGCGGCAGTAGGGTGACGCCCGTGGCACCACGACCCTTGCATGAAATCGTCGAACCGGGCTGGGCGAAGGCCCTGGAACCCGTGGCCGGACGGATCGCCGCGATGGGCGACTTCCTGCGCGCCGAGATCGCGGCGGGACGCACCTACCTCCCGGCCGGACCGAACGTCCTGCGCGCCTTCCAGCAGCCCTTCGACGACGTCCGCGTCCTGATCGTCGGCCAGGACCCGTATCCCACACCGGGACACGCGGTCGGGCTGTCGTTCTCGGTCGCGCCGGACGTCAGGCCCCTGCCGCCCAGTCTGATCAACATCTTCCGCGAGCTGGGTGCCGACCTGGGGCTGCCCCAGCCGTCGACCGGCGACCTCACCCCGTGGGCGCAGCAGGGCGTGCTGCTGCTCAACAGGGCGCTCACCACGGCCCCGCGCAGCCCCGGCGCGCACCGCGGCAAGGGCTGGGAGGAGGTCACCGAGCAGGCGATCCGCGCGCTGGCCGCGCGCGGCAAGCCGCTGGTGTCCGTCCTGTGGGGCCGCGACGCCCGCAACCTCCGCCCGCTGCTCGGCGATCTGCCGTCGGTGGAGTCCGCGCACCCGTCCCCGATGTCGGCCGACCGCGGCTTCTTCGGCTCCCGCCCCTTCAGCCGGGCCAACGACCTGCTGATCCGGCAGGGTGGACAGCCGGTGGACTGGCGCCTGCCATGACCGCCGGCGCGGGGGCCGGACCCGGCTTCCTGGCCGTCGACTCGGGGGGCTCCGGCCTTCGGGTCGCCGTCGGGGCGGCCGGGCGCGGTCCGTCCGCGCGGAGGGAGTCGCGGGAACCGGTCCGCACGGCTGCGCGGGGGATCGACCCCGCACATCTGATGGAACAACTCGTGCCCATGGTGCGGGCGTCGGTGGCGGAGGCCGGGGTCGGCGGACTGGAGGCGGCCGTGGTCGGTGCCGCCGGGTTCGCGTCCCTGGGCGGGGCGCTGCGTGCCGAGCTGCCGGGCGCCCTGGCCCGGGAGTTCGGTGTGCGGGCGGTCGCGCTCGCCGCCGACGCCGTCACCGCGTACGCGGGTGCGCTGGGGCCACGGGCCGGGGCCGTGGTCGCCGCCGGTACGGGACTGATCGCGGTCGGCACCGATCTGACGAACTGGCGGCGGGCGGACGGCTGGGGCCATCTGCTGGGCGACTGCGGCGGCGGTGCCTGGATCGGGCGGGCCGGACTGGAGGCGGCGCTGCGCGCCCATGACGGACGCGACGGCGGCTCCGCCCCGCTGCTGGCGTGCGCCGAGGAGCGGTTCGGGCCGGTTCCGGGGCTGCCCGGACTGCTCTACCCGCGCGCGGACCGCCCCGCCGTCCTCGCCTCCTTCGCGCCCCAGGTGGCCGCCAGTGCCGCGAGCGATCCCGTCGCGGCCGGCATCCTGCGCGCGGCGGCCCGGCACATGGCCGAATCCGCCGCCGCGGTCTGCCCGCCCGCAGGGGAGCCCCAAGTGGCCGTCACCGGCGGGCTGGTCGAGCTGGGCGCGCCGCTTCTCGTACCGCTGGCGGAGGAGTTGGCGCGGCGGCTGCCGCACGCCCGGCATGTCCCGCCCGAGGGGGATCCGCTGCACGGCGCGGTGCGGCTGGCGGCCGAGCTGACGGGCGGGCGGCTCACCCTTCCGGGTGCGGAGACGATGTTGTACGTGGTGACCACAAAACGGGATTGATCCCGTAGGTGAAGGAAGTGTCCAGGAAGTGCCCGAAACATGAAGGGATCACTTCTCATCCGTCCATAACTCATCAGACAAAACCGGACGGATACCGCTCACCTGGACCCTCCCCGAACAGAGAAGCCCAGGAAACCAGTAACATGCGGCGCCATGAGCTCCCCCACTGGGCCCGCGTCCGGCCTGCCAGTACGAATGCCGCGACCCCGCCAGCCCGGGCGGCACCGCCGACCCGAACCGCTGGTGGCTCCCGAGGGCGCGCCCGCGCTCGTCCTCGCGGTGCCCGGCACGCCCAGCGCCGCCACGCGCAGCCTCGCCGAGGAGGTCGTGAGCATCGCCCGCTCCGAGCTGCCCGGCCTGGACGCCCGGATCGGCTACCTGGACGGGGACGACGCGGAGTTCCCGGCCCTGAAGTCCGTCCTCGTCCACGCCGCCGACGAGCGCACGGCCCGCTACGAGCAGGCCCGCGCGGCCGGCTTGGACGTCAAGGAGCCCGACGGCCCGGTGGCCGTCGTCGTTCCGCTGCTGGCCGGCCCGGACAGCGCGCTGCTGCGCCGGGTCCGGCAGGCGCTCATGGACAGCCGGGTCGCCGCCGAGCTGACCGACGTCCTCGGCCCGCACCCGCTGCTCGCCGAGGCGCTGCACGTGCGCCTGTCCGAGGCGGGCCTGGCCCGCGCCGACCGGGCCCGGCTGTTCACCGTGGCGACCGCCGCGGACGGCATCATCCTGGCCTCCGTCGGCGGCGACGAGGCCGTGCAGGCGGCCGGGATCACCGGCATGCTGCTCGCCGCGCGCCTCGCCGTGCCGGTGATGGCCGCGGCCCTGGACCAGGAGGGCTCGATCGCGTCCGTCGCCGACCAGCTGCGCGCCTCGGGCTCGCAGCAGCTGGCGCTCGCGCCGTATCTGATCGGCCCCGAGATCGACGCCGGCCTGCTGGAGGCGGCCGCCACGGAGGCGGAGTGCGCCATCGCGGAGCCGCTCGGCCCCTACCCGGCGATCGGCAAGCTGGCCCTGGCCAAGTACACGACGGCACTCGGGATCGCCCCGCAGCAGGCGCAGGGTACGCCGGTCCGCTGAGGCGGCGGCCTCCGCCACGCGAGCACGGCTACGGCCGAGGGCCCAGCGCCTCCCGGAGGTGCGGGCCCTCGGCCGTACCCGTGCGGGAACGCTTCAGCCGAGGACCACGCAGGAGGCCGCGGGCACCTCGACCGCGCCCTCGTAGCGCGGCATCCCGGTCGCCGGGTCGACCGTGAACCAGGTGACGTCCCCGGAGCGTTCGTTGGCCGCGTAGAGGACGCCCCGGGACTCGGCGAGCGCGCGCGGCCAGTGGCCGCCGCACGGGACGGTGCCGATCAGCCGGAGGGCCTCGCCCTCGACGGCGAACGCGGTCAGCACGTCCTCGCCGCGCGTGGCCGTCCACACGTGGCGGCCGTCGGGCGAGGCGACGATGCCGGAGGGATAGGCGTCCCCGGCCGGGGCGCCCGGCAGGACGGGGGTCTCGGCCAACGGCTGCAGGGAGCCGCTGTCACCCTCCCAGCGGCAGACGGTGACGGTCGGGGTGAGTTCGTTGACGACGTAGGCGTACCGGCCGTCGGGGTGGAAGGCCAGGTGGCGGGGGCCGGAGCCGGGGCGCAGCGCGAACTCGCGGTGCACCGCCGGGATGCCCCGGCGAAGCGTGCAGACCCGGACCGAGTCCGTGCCGAGGTCGACGCTGACGGCCCAGCGGCCGCCGGGGGCGGGCTGCACCTGGTGGACGTGCGGTCCCCGCTGACGCTTGTGGTGGGGACCGGAACCGGTGTGCTGGAGGTGACCGGAGGGCGCGGCCCCGAGGGTGCCGTCGGCGCGCAGAGGGACGGCGGTGACGCTGCCCGATCCGTAGTTGGCGGTCAGGACGTGCCCGTCGTGGACGCTGAGGTGCGTGGGCCCGCTGCCGCCGACCGGTACCGGGTGGCCCACGGGTTCGGGCCGCTCACCGCGCACCCGGTAGGCGGCCACCGCGCCCTCGGCGGTCTCGCTGACCGCGTAGAGCGTCTCCCCGCCCGGCGAGAGGGCCAGGTACGACGGGTCGGGGACGCCGCCGACGCTGCCGAGCAGGCTCAGCGCACCGCTCTCCGGGTGCACCGCCGCGGTCACGATTCCCGGCCCGCCCGCCGCCGTGAACGACCCGATGAACGCCCTCCGCCGCCGCGTGCCGCCCTCTGCCACCGCTGCCCCTTCCTCACCGCGCCCGTGCATGCCCGCTCGGCCCGACGGTAGCAGTCGGGCCCACGCGGTCTAGACCAAGAGGAAGACCGTGGCGCGGCGCCCGCGGCGGGCCCGGCGCGTCCACCGCCGCACCGGGCATCGGAGCCGCCCTCAGGCCCGCGCCGGCCCTGCCGCCGGAGGGGTCCGCAGGGGCTCGGCCAGGGCGGACAGGGCGCGCTCCAGGCCGTGGAGGTGGGCCAGGAGGTCACCCAGGGCCACCTGGACGACGTGGGGGCCGCCCTGGCCGCCGTGCCGGAGATCGTGGAGACGTTCTCGATCACGGGTGGCGGGGATCCGCTGACCCGGGTCGTGGCGCGGGACAACGAGCACCTGGAGGACGTGATCCAGAAGCTGATCAGTCTGCCCGGCGTGGTGCGCACCCGTACGGAGGTGGCCCTGCGCGAGCGCGTCCCGCACCGGCTGCTGCCGCTGGTGGAGTCGGTCGGCAGGGCGGCTCGCGCGTAGCGCGGCGCGGTGTTCGGGCCCTGACCCACGTTCGCGCCCCCCTGACCGGCCGCGCTCCCCGTGCGGGGGGCGGCCGGCCGTGCCAGCGTGGCCCCATGACCACAGTCCAGGCACGGTCGTCCGAGCCGAGCGTCGATGACCGGCGCTGGCTCGCGCTCGCGGTGTGCCTCACCGCCGGGTTCATGACCCTCCTGGACACGTCGATCGTGAACGTGGCCCTTCCGTCGATGCAGCAGGGGCTGGGGGCCGACCAGGCCGACCTGTCGTGGGTGGCCTCCGGGTACGCCCTGACGTACGGGCTGATGCTGGTGCCGGCGGGCCGGCTCGGTGATCTGCGGGGCCGCAGGGAGACCTTCCTCGTCGGGGTGGCGCTGTTCACCCTGGCCTCCGCGGCGTGCGGGATGTCCTCGGCCGCCGGGTGGCTGGTGGTGTTCCGGCTGCTCCAGGGCATGGCCGGGGGCATGATCGCGCCGCAGAGCTCGGGGCTGATCCAGCAGATGTTCCAGGGGGTCGAGCGGGCCCGGGCGTTCGCCATGTTCGGCAGTGTCGTCGCCGTCTCCACCGCGGTCGGTCCGCTGACCGGCGGCCTGCTGATCCAGGCGTCCGGCGGCGACGACGCCTGGCGCTGGGTGTTCTACGTCAATCTGCCGATCGGCATCGCGGTGTTCGCCGCGGCGCTGCGGCTGCTGCCCCGGACCCCGCCGAGGGTGGGCCCGCAGGAGGGGTTCGACGTGCCCGGCGTGCTGCTGCTGGGTTCCGGCGCCTTCACGCTGATGCTGCCCCTGGTGCAGGAGCAGCAGTGGCCGGGACGGCGCAAGTGGGCGCTGGTTCCCGTGGCCGTGCTCCTGCTGGTGGCGTTCTGGACGTGGGAACGGCGGCAGGGGCGGCTCGGTCGGGCGCCGCTGGTGGATCTGAGGCTGTTCACCCGGCGGTCGTTCTCACTGGGCGCGCTGCTGAGTCTCGTGTACTTCGCGGGCTTCACCTCCGTCTTCTTCGTCTACACGCTGTTCCTGCAGAACAGCATGGGCTACAGCGCGCTGGCCGCCGGGGTGGCCGCGACGCCGTTCGCGGTCGGCTCGGCGGCCGCCGCCCTGGCCGGAGGGCGGCTGGTCGTCCGTCACGGCCGCATACTGGTGGTCCAGGGGCTGTGCGCCGTGGCGCTGGGGCTGCTCGGGGCCGTCGCGGCCGTGGAGTACGCCCCCGACCGGGCCGTGGCGTGGGCCGCCGCACTGCCCCTGCTCGTCGCCGGGATCGGCTCGGGGCTGACCGTCTCCCCCAACACCACGCTCACCCTCGGCCGGGTCCCGGTCCGTCGCGCCGGGGCCGCCGGGGGTGTGCTGCAGACGGGCCAGCGGATCGGCTCCGCGGCCGGCATCGCCGCCGTGGGTTCCGTGTACTTCGCCCGTCTCGCGGGCCACGGGCAGGTCACCGGGGCGCTGGAGCTGGGCCTGGCCACCGCTCTGGGGTTCGTGCTGCTCGCTCTCGGGCTGGCCGTGGCGGACCTGCGGGAAGCGTGAACCGCCCGCGGGCCGGTGAGCCGGTCACCCGGGTGGCCGCCCGCGGGTCCCTCCGGTCACGAGCGCCGTCGGGGCTTTCCCCGCTTCGGGGACTTCGCGCCGCCGGCGCGGCTCCCCGGATTGCGGCCGGTCGTCCTGCCGGCGGCGGCCGTCCTGCCGGCGGCGGGCTTCTTGCGGGCGGCCGCCGTGTCCGGGCGCTTGCCCGCGGGCGGGGCATCGGGCTGGGCGGTGCGGCCGCGCGTGCTGTTGACGGTGCGGCCGCGGACGATGCCGATGAAGTCCTCGACCAGGTCGGTGGTGGCCTCCTCCGGCCAGGACAGGGCCACGCTCGACCGTGGTGCGTCCACGACCGGCCGGTAGGTGAGGTCACGGCGGTGGTGCAGACGGGCCAGCGACTGGGGGACGACGAGGAGTCCGACGCCGGCGGCGACGAGTTCGACGGCGTCCGCGGTCGTCGCGGGGCGCTCGAAGGCCGGCTCCCCGGGCGGGGCGTCCCAGTCGAACACGTCGTCGAGGGGGTGGAAGAGCACCTCGTCGGCGAGGTCCGCCAGGGACACCTCCTCGGCGGCCGTGATCAGGTGGTCCTTGGGGACCACGACCACGGTGGTCTCGGTGTAGAGAGGGATCGCGCTGAAGAACGTACGGTCCACCGGCAGCCGTACGAACGCCGCGTCCGCCTCGCCCGCGCGCAGCGCGTCGGACGCCTCCGCGGCCGTCGTCTGGCGGAGGTCGAGCGGCATGCCGGGCAGGCGCTCGTTCCAGATCCGCACCCACTTGGCGGGGGTCACTCCGGGGACGTACGCGAGCCGGAACGACGGTGATTCCTGCGAGCCTGTCACGTCCGCAAGGTTACCGGCCGTGGTCGGGCGTCCCCCACCCGGCCGATACCCTTGACGTCATGAAGTCGCAGCAGACCACCCAGACGATGAAGCCCGCCACGGCGGCGAAGAAGCTGGGTGTGTACCTCCCCGCCACCCCCGCCGAGTTCCAGGAGGGTGTGGTCACGCGCGCCGAGCTGAACGAACTCCAGGCCGATCCGCCCGAGTGGCTGCGGGAGCTGCGGCGCACCGGCCCGCACCCCCGTCCGGTGGTCGCGGCGAAGCTGGGCGTGTCCATCGCGGGGCTCGCGCGCGGCGGGGTGACCGAGGCGCTCACCACCGAGCAGATCGAGGCGCTGAATCAGACCCGCCCACAGTGGCTGGAGAAGGAGCGCGCCACCCAGGCGGAGGTCCGCAAGGAGGCCGTGCGGATCAAGCAGAAGAAGGCCGAGCAGGCCGAGCGCCCACGCCCCTGAGACCGGGCGCCCGGGTTCTGCCTCACCCACGCGGGGCGGTACTAGGACGGCACCTTCAGCTTGTCCCAGCTGACCCTGCCGGGGGTCCCGTCCGCGTCCTTGCCCGTGAAGCCCAGCTTGCGCTGCCAGGCCGCGTAGGACTTCCGGTCGGCCTCGGTCCACTGCGGACCGGGGCCGTTCTCGTAGTGTCCGCAGCCCTCGGCGACGAGGCGGCGGCCCATGGCCGTGATCAGGGAAGACCTCTGCCCGGTGTGGAAGAAGCCGCTGCCCGGGAACGGGGCGTACGCCGGTTTCGGCGCGGGCTTCGGCGTGCCACCGCCCTTTCCGGCGAGCCGCTCGGCGATCCGCTTGCGCATCCCGTCCATGGTGAAGCCGCGCGGGTCCTGCTTGCCCGGCTGCCACTCCTTGTGCCCGATGACGGACCGTTCGCTCCAGCCGTGGTGGCGGCAGATCGCGGCGGCGACCTTCTCGATGGCCTCCTTCTGCGCCTCGGGCCAGGGGTCCTTGCCGTCCCCGAGGTTGACGCACTCGAAGCCGTAGAAGTGGCGGTTGCCGTCGGTGTCGGCCTGGTTGTCGTGCGGCAGTTTCGTCTCGCTGACGACGGCGCGCAGCACGTCGCCGTCGCCGAGGCCGGCGTGGTTGGCCCGGCCGTTGCCGACCAGGTGGACGTGGCCCTGCTTGTCGATGACCCCGTGGCACAGCGGGCCGGGCAGGCCGGAGTAGCCGTTGTAGCAGATGTCGACCGAGGCGTTCGTGCCGGAGGTGACGGTGTGGTGGATCATGACGCCGTTCACCGGGCCCCAGGGGCCCTTGGTGTTGCGGTTGTGCGTGCGCCAGTTGCGCACCTCGTGGACCGTGAGACCCTCGGCGCGCAGGACCTCCAGCAGCTTGGACGCGCCCATCGGCTGTGCCATCACTCGTCTCCTTCCGCCGCGGCCTCCGCCTCGGCCGTGGTCTGAGAGCGTCCGCCGGAGGGGTCGGCCTCGGCCGACTCCTCTTCCCGGGCGGACCGTGCCTCGGCGACGAGGGCCGCCTCGTCCGCCGCCGGGACGGCGCCGGCCAGCGGAGCGAACGCGAACCGCAGGTCGACGGTGCCGCCCTCACCCTTGACCAGGGCCAACGGCGCGAAGTGCCGGGCGATCCCGGCGGGTGCCCGCAGCAGGGGGCGGCGCGCCGGGTCGGCGGGCCACTCGACGCTGCCGGTGACGGTACGGGCGGGGACGATCCAGTGGTCGCCGGTGCGATAGGTGCCGCCCTCGGCGAAGTACACCTCGACGCCGTCCTCGAGGGCCAGCCACTCCCCCTCGGTGACGGGCACCGCGCCGCCCTCGAGCGCCGTCCGCCGGCCCTTGCGCCGGGGGCCCTCGTGGTGGTCCCAGCGGCGCAGGAACGGGTGCAGGTGCGGGAGCCGTCCGACGCGTGGGTCCGGTTCGGCGGACAGCCGGGCCCGGCGGCCCGGCAGGTCCAGTTCCTCGACCCGCAGCAGGGGCAGCGCCTCGAGGCGGGAGGCCTGGGCGGTGTCGGTGAACTCCACCAGGTCGCCGACGTCCAGGTCGAGCTTGTCGTCGAACCCGAGGGTCGCCAACCGCACCCAGGTGCCGTCGAGTCCGTCCACCGGAAAGACCACCGAACCGTTCTCCCGGGACCACTTGAAGGTGGCGTCGCCCGCCTCGCCGCCGGCGTGCACCTCCACCCGGTACAGCTGGTTCTCGGGGCCGCGGTAGCGGGCGTCGGGCCGGACCAGGCACGGGTCGTCGTCGGCGTGGTCGGGCCGTTCGGCGCGCGCCGCGAGCCGGGCCGAGGGGGCGGACTGACGGCGGGCCCAGGCGTCGAAGGCCTCGCGGACGGTGTCCACGGCCGGATCGGTGTCCGTCACGCCCAGCTCGGTGAGGGAGAGCGGCAGCACCTGCCAGACGACCTTGGCCCGGACCGAGGTGTCGGGCAGCGCCGCGCCGAGGGCGACCTCGCGCAGTGCCGGGTCCTCGGCGGCGCAGACGGCCCGCTCCCACACCCTGAGGTAGACCACGAACGGTGACGCGGCGGGCGAGGGCAGCCGGTCGTCCGGCTGTTCGGGGTCGCGGAAGGCGTCGGGCTGGTCCCAGTAGGTCCAGTACTCGGGCGGCGTCGGCGGCTGCTCCGCGCCGTCCTCGCGCGGTACGGGCGTGCCGGACACCGGACGGTCGGCGTCGCACAGGATGCCGTCGACGTAGTAGCGCCCGCCGCGGATGTGCAGGGTGTCGATGTCGTGCTTGCCGCCGACGTACTCGATGTGGAAGCCGGTGGCGTCGCGCGGCCCGCCGTGCTGCCCGATCAGGTCGGCGGCGAGGGTGCGGGCCCGGTGGAGCTGGATCGCGGTCTGCTCGTTGAGGTCGGCGTCGAGCTGGACGCGGCCCTGCTGGGCGATGACCGCGGAATAGTGCCGCTCCGGGCGGAAGGTGGCGCGGGAGAGGTCAGCGTGCATGAAGGAGGTCCCCCTGGTGTCGGGCAGTTCGGGTGGGGCGGGCTGAGGGCGGCCGGCGGCGGGGCTCAGGTCACGAAGAAGATCCCGGCGTCCGTGCCCGCGGGCGTGTACTCGGCGAGCCGGGCGCGCAGTCCGTCCTCGCGCTGCGGCCGGTACAGGTCGTGGAAGGCGCCCATCTCGGCGCCGTCGTCCGCGCCGCGACGGATCTCCTCGGGGCACCGGTTGGCCAACTGCGCGTACCAGGGCGTCCCGTACCGCTCGGAGGAGAACAACGGCCGCACGCCGCGGTCGAGATCCGGTTGGCAGCGGTAGCGCCGGGGCGTGCGGGAGCCGGGCGGTACGTACGAGTACCGCAGGCAGCCGACTCCGCGCCGGGCGACGTGCAGCCGGCCGGTGAGGACCGAGTTCTCGGCGATCTCCACGGCGTGTGTGCGGATCTCACCGATCACGGTGGTCCGGTGCAGGTGCAGCACGGCGTGGGCGTGCCGGCGGTCGGGGGCGGAGAGCGCCTCGCGGTCGTCGCCGGTGGCGTCCAGGACGCTGTCGCGGAGGTGGATGCCGAGGGGGTCCTCGCTCACCTCGTCGCCGATGACCTCGATGGTGCCGAGGATGCTGTGCTCGGCCTGGAGGCAGGCG
Organism: Streptomyces sp. NPDC004542; assembly: GCF_040610035.1. Lineage (NCBI taxonomy): Bacteria > Bacillati > Actinomycetota > Actinomycetes > Kitasatosporales > Streptomycetaceae > Streptomyces > Streptomyces sp. NPDC004542. Next base: position 85,196 of record NZ_JBEXLP010000017.1, on the reverse strand, counting down.
GTGGTGCGCTCCAGGACGATGCTGGGCTCGTCGGGCGAGCGGGGCTCGCACTCGGGTTCCAGGGACCAGCCGGGCACCAGCGTGCTGTGCCGGACGACGACGGCGCCGACCGGCCCGGTGACGTTGATGCCGCGCCCGGCGACCAGCAGCCCGTCGAGGGCGATCCGGGGCCGCTCGTGCGGGGCGCAGTCGTCGGCCACCGCGCGGATGTTGAGGGCGTCGGGCCGGTTGCTGTACCAGTCGAGCAGGCGGACGACCGGCCGGGTGCCCTCGGCCGCCCGCAGTTCGAGGCGGTCGCCGGGGTCCAGGTCGAAGTCCAGCTGCTCCTGGTAGGCGCCGCTGTGGGTGATCTCGACGACGCCGTCGGGCCCGGTGCGGTCGGCCCGGCGGTCGTGCCGCCAGGCCCGGTAGGCGTCCATGATCCGCTGGTACGGCTGTCCGGGACCCACCCGGTAGAAGGCGGCCTCGGGACGGGGTTCGCGGTCCGGCCGCTGGTACTCGCCGCCGCCCAGGTCGGCGCCGGAGGCGTAGTGGTAGTCCACCCAGACCCCCTGCCGGGGCGCGGACCGCGAGCCGAACGCGATCCGGCCCAGTTCCGGGTCGACGGCGACCTGCCCCCGCTTCGGCCGGTAGCGCCAGTCGGACAGGTCGGCGACCACGATGTCGGCGGGCGGTACGGGTTTGTCCTCGCCGTCGCGCCGGATGACGAGGCTCTTGCCGGGGCCGTAGTAGTCGGCGAGCCGGTCGTGCAGCAGTCGGCGGGTGACGAAGCCCGGGACGTTGTCGACGGCGGCGATGTGTGCCGGGGACGGCTCCGGGACCGGCCTGGTGGCCAGGGGGGTGTCGTTGCCGAGGATGGAGAAGGTGTACAGGTTGCGGGCCCGGTCGACGCAGTAGGCCGGGGACGAGGTCAGCGGGTACGCCCTCAGCCGCCAGACGAACAGGGCGACCCCGGCGGGTGTCCAGCCTCCCTGCCGGCGCGCCGAGTTCGCCCGGCGGACGTCCACGGTCCGGGCGGTCGACCCGAACGGGCCGTCGGCCAGCGCGAGTTCGGAGCCGTCACGGAGGTCGGCCAGCCGCCCTCGGGTTCCCCGGTGGGCGGCTGTGGCGCCGTAGAGCCGTACCGGCTGGGTGTGCGCCACGTGCCGGGACAGTTCGACGGCGCGGGCCGGCCAGCCGGCCACCTGCTCGGAGAGTTCCTCCAGCAGGTGCAGGGTGCCCTTGCGGCGGCGGTGGGCGACGGTGGCGGCCACGTCGGCGCGGGGGGCGATCGCCTCGGCGAGGGCGGCCCGGCCGCCGCCGTGCAGGCCGGTGGTGAGGACCCGCTCGTACCCGGGCAGGGTGCGGTAGCCCACCAGGTCTCCGAGGTAGGGCAGCACCCAGGGGGCGGCGGTCTCCACGAAGAGGTCCTCGTAGCCCTGCGCCACGCCGTCGCGGACGCGGTCCAATTGCTCGGCGATCACCGCGAGCAGGGCGCGCAGCGGTTCGCCCTCCTCGGCGTCGCGCAGCCGGTGCCAGCGGGGCAGCAGCTCGGCGAGCCCGTCGGGTTCCCGCGGGACCACCGGGGCCGGAGTCTCCAACTCCACGTCCGGGGACATCACTTGACCTCCGTGAGAATCAGGGTGTCCGCGGCCCGGGCCGACAGCAGCGCGAGCTGGGCCGGGCGGATGCCGCGGAAGACGCACACCGACCGGCCCCTGGGCAGGCGCCGGGTGTTGGTGATGTCGGGGTTGAGGCGCAGGAGTTCGGCCGGCGGGATGCCGTACCGGGCGCAGACCGACGTCAGGGTCTCGCCGTTCGGGGCGCGGACGGTGTGGGTGCGCTCCTCGTACGCCGCCGGGTGGGCCGGCACGGACGCCCTCGGTGCGCCGGGGCCGGTGAGCAGCGCGGTGAGCTGCTCGGGGGTGGCGGAGGCGGGCACGCCGGTGAGGACGTCGACGTCCACGTAGTCGACGCCGGGCACGGAGTGGGCCGTGGCCAGGATCTCGGAGAGGCGGGCGGGCTGCGCCAGTTCCCGTCCCTCGTAGCCGAGCCGACCCAGCAGGGCCTGGCGGAGCCGGGGTTCGACCGTCTCCCAGGAGTGGTCCGGGGCCGTCCTCACCCTGGCCGCGATCAGCAGCAGGACCGCTTCGCGCGGGTCGACACGGACCGGGAGACCGGGGTCGCCGTACTCGGCGAGGGCGGCGCGCAGGGAACGCAGCACGTCCGAGTCCTTGCCGAGCGGCACGTCGTCGGTGCCGGCGACGGTCACGTGCAGCACGCGCCGCCGCCCGTCGAAGAGTTCGCGCGCGGCGGCCCGGCCGATGCCGGCCCGGGAGCGGGCGAAGTCCTCGTAGTCGGCCGCCGAGACCAGCCGGTCCAGGGCGGACACGGCGAGCGGGACGGTGCGGCGGGTGAGGCCGGGGCCGTCCGCGTCGGCGCCGCCGGTGGCGGGGCGGGGGTTGGTCACGGCGGTGACGCCGAGGGGGCGGGTGAGGGGCTGGGTGATCCGGTCGGCGGGTACGTCGGCGGCCCGGCCGGTGCCGAAGCGGTAGCGGGCGCGGACGTTGTCGTGGCCGCCGGGCAGCCGGGCGCCGTGCACGCCGTCGCCGAAGGTCACGGTGGTACGGCCGTTCGCGGCGGTGCCGGTGATGTACACCCGCTCGGTCGGGCCGCGTCCGGCGAGGCTGTCGACCTCGTGCCACAGCACGCCGTCGACCCGGATCTCCAGCACGGGGGTGGCGCCGAGGGGGGTGTCGTCGGCGAGCCAGGTCAGCGGGGACTGCCAGAGCGCGAACGTCTGGTTGACGCGGTCGGAGTCGCCGCTGCCGATGGCCTCCTCGCGGCTCTCGCCGTGGGTGGCCTCGACGACGTTGCCGAGGACGCGGACGCTCGCCCGGCGGTAGCGGTGGACGAGGTCGGTGGTGAGGGTCAGCCGGGTGTGCACGTGGTCGCCGGGCCGTCGCGGGTCGACGGCCGGGTCGGCGGCGGCGATCGTGACCACCTCGGTGGCCGTGACGCCGGCCGCGCCCGGAACGTCGGCGCGCTCGCCGGTGACGATCAGGGTGCGGCCGGGCCGCAGTCCGTCGTACAGCTCGGCGAGTTCGATCTCGTTGCCGTGCACGTCCTCGCCGAGCGGCTCGTCGGCCGGGCGCAGCGGCTCCCCCGCCGCGTGCACGGTGGTGTCCCGGATGTGCGAGAGCAGCACGTCGAACTCGTCCAGCCAGGGGTCGGCGAGGGTGAGTTCGGTGCCGCGTCCGGTGATGCCGTAGGTGGAGTAGGCCGCCGTCCGCGCGGCCGTCACGCGTGTGGTGACGAAGGCGAGCGCTCGGTCGCCGGGGACGCCGCCCTGGGCGCCCTTCGCGGGGCGCCGGACCGCCACCCAGCTGCCGACCGTGATGCCGTCGTGCACGGAGTCCAGCTGCAGGATGTGGCGGTTGACGGGTTCCGGCCTGCTGGCGACGACGATCTCGACGTCCGGTTCGGTACTGCCGACGGTGTACCGCAGGCTGATCTCGTACTCGCCGTGGGTGAGATGGTCGGGGACACCCGGACGCAGGACGACGGTGGTGGGCTCGCCGTTGCCGTTGCCGATGCCGACGTGGACCAGGCCGTCGTCGTCCGGGGCCGACACGATCAGAACGCGGTCGGGCAGTCCCTCGTACAGTCGCGCCGACACCGACGGCGCGCCTTCGGTGAAGTGGCGGGTGAGCCAGTTCGCGTCGCGTTCCCGGTCGGCGGACGACGGGTTCTTCAGGTCGACCTTGCCCGGTCCGAGACGGAAGGTGACCGGCTGGGCGACCGGCAGGTTCTCGGCCCGCTGGTCGGAGCTGCTGCCCTCGACGTACTGGAACTCCGCCCGGACCGGGACCTTGCTCGCGGTGTCGAACACCACGCGCATGCTCGTCAGTACCGCCCCGGTCAGCGGCCAGTCGGCGGTGCGGATCACCCGCCCCCGTTCGTCCTGGACCGGCTTGAGCGGGGCGGTGGCGCCGAACGGGGCCGCGGTGACGCGCATCGCGAGCAGCTCGCGCAGGAGTTGCGGGGTGCCGACGGCGGTCGCGGTGCGCCAGGCCGGGTAGAGGCCGCCGAGGGAGGGATCGAGGGCGGTCAGGAGGCGGGCGGTGTCGGTGCCGGGCCGGGGCGCGCGGGCGTCTCCTCCTCGGCCTCGCGCGGTGGCTGGGCCGCGCAGGGCGGGCAGGACGCGGTCCAGGGCCTCCAGGGCGGCGGTACGGGAGTCGGGGGCGCCGGCCTTGGCCACCGGTTCCGTGGGAGCGGACTGGGCGGGTGCCAGGTCCAGGGCGCGCTCGGCGAGTTCCGTGAGGACCGCCGCCAGTTGCTCGAACCAGGCGGCCACGTTCTCGTACGGCTCGGCCAGCGCCTGTGCCTCGCCGAGGCGGGCGACGGGCTCGGCGAGGCGGGCCGCGAGCCGCTCGGGGGAGGTGATCTCGTCGAGGTCGGCCCGCAGCGGGGCGAGGACCTGGTCGTCGAAGTCCTCGATCAGGCGGCTGACCGGGCGCGGGTTGGGGACCTCGGGCGTCGGGGGCTCGTCGCCGGGCTCGCCGGGTGCGGCCGGCTCGGCGGTCCAGCGCCGTACCTCGTCGACGAGTTCCTTCAGCGTGGGCGGGGCCGAGCCGGGCAGGGAGAGCGCCGTGATCTCGTCGTCGCGGTCGATCCGCACCCCGGCGACCGGGAGCAGCAGCCGCTGCCCGCCCGCCTGTTCCCCGAAGACGAAGAGCAACCGGTCGCCCGTGGCGAGCGAGTTCGCCGTGCCCTCGACGAAGAGCTCGGAACGGCGTTCCAGGTCCTCGGGGGTGAGCAGGGAGGGCCGGCAGCGCCGTACCGTGAGCTCGTTGAAGTCCCAGCGCGCCGTGAGGTCCCGGCTGGTCTCGAAGGTCAGGGACTCCTCGTCGGCGGAGGCGGGCACGCTGTGGCTGCGGGCCCCGCGCGGGACCAGTACGGGCAGGTGCTCGGCACGCGGGTCGCGTTCGAGGGTGTAGGCGAGGTGGGTGCCGGCCGCGACGCCGGGACGCGGGCGGTGGCCGACGAGCCGCCCGAGCAGCACCAGCGAGCGGTGGTCGTGCGCCGTGCGCAGGTAGGCCTCGTCGGCGATCCGTTCGGAGTGGAAAGTGAGCAGGTCACCGAGGACGGCGGCGGCGTCGAGCAGGCCGATCGCCGGGTCGTCGGGGGTGCGCACGGTCAGCCGGTTCAGGGCCGGGTACGCGGGTGAGGCGAGCCGGTCGAGGAGGGCGGCGAGGAAGGAACCGTAATCGCCGACGCGGTAGTCCAGCGCGGTGCGGCCGGGCGGGTTGTGGAGCTCAGCGGGGGCGAGCCGCTCGTCGTGTCCGCCCCGGCAGGCGCCGCCGCAGGTGCAGCGGGCGGTCATCGGGCACCTCCCATGGATACCGCCAGCCGTCCGTTCTCCGGCCGGTCCGGGTCGTTGTCGCAGGTGGCGATCTCCAGCGGGCCGAGCCGCAGCACGCCGTCCTCCCTCTCTCCGCGGTCCTCCTCGAACAGCCGCCGCAGCCGGGTGACGTGCACGCTCTCCACCCCGGGGACGGCCGCCGCGGCGGCGACCAGCCGGCTGAGCCGGACCGGTTCGCCGAAGGTCAGCGCGTCGGGGTGGAAGAAACCCAGCCGCCCTCCCGGCAGGCGGCCGCTGCCCAGGACGCGGTACAGCTCGGCCAGGATCCGCCCGTGCTGGTGGCCGGGCCGGGCGCACACGGTGAGCGCGATGTCGAGCGGAACCAGCCGGGCCGGCCCCACCACGAGGTCGTGGCCGATCCGCCGGTAGGTCTCCAGCGCCTGGCCGACCGAGGCGAGCAGTTCCCCGGTGGGGGCGCCGGTGCCGAGTGCGTCCACCGCGATGTGCGCCTCCTGGACGCTGCCGGTCCAGCGGAGGTCGGCGGCGGCCCGCTGCACCCCCGGCAGGGCGGAGGCGAGGGCGGCGTAGTCGTCGGCGGTGACCGCGCGCAGCCGGGTGCGGCGCAGGTCGAGGGGGGCCAGCTGCCGTACCTGGTCGACCGGTTCGGGCTCGGTGCCGCCTAGGGCGGGCAGCGGGTTGCGGACCGTGGCCACGGGCGTCTCGCACCCGCCCTGGACGACCAGGTGGTTGATGGCCTCCGCGCCGACGTTGCCCGCGGTGCCGCCGCCGAGCCGGAGTCGCGCGGCCGGCCGGGAACCCGGGGCGGGCCGTGCTCCGTGGCGTCCGTCGCCGAAGCGCAGGGCGAGGCGGCCGTCGTCCTGGAGCTCACCGACGAAGTGACGGTCCCGGGGGCCGCTGCCGAGCAGGTCGCGGCGCGGCTCCCAGACCGTGTCACCGTCGTGGAGGCGCACGGCGGGCAGGGCGTGGCGCGGATCCTGGGCGAGGGCGGCGGTCGCGGACCCGCGCAGCACCGGCTCCTCGGGGTGCAGCCCGGACGCGTACGCCGGACCCCAGCTGTGCGCGATCTCCCAGGCGATGTGCCCGTCGAGGACCGTGCCCGCCCGGGCCCGGGCCGCCAGCACGTCGATCCGGCGCAGTTTGGCGTCGAGCAACCGGTCGCTGCGGTACAGGAGTTCGCGCAGGGCGCGGACCGGGTGGCGGCGCATCTCCAGGCGCTCCAGCACCTTCAGGCCGTAGATCGCGGCGAGTTCGTCGATCTCCTGCTCGCCCAGTCCGTCGCGGTCGCGGGCGCTGCGCCAGAGTTCGACGAGTCGTTGCCGGACCCGTCCCGGGATGGCGGCGATCCGCTCGGCCTGCCCGGTGGCGACGCCGGCCGGGTCGGGGAAGGGGACGGCCTGGGTGACGGGCGTACGCCCGAGGACCGGCCGGAAGCGGGGCGCGATGCCCGGGTAGACGGACTGTGCGAGCAGCGTCCGGAGCGCGGCGGCCTGGGCGTACGCGGTGCCGGGCACGACATGCTCGTGCCGCTGCCCGGCCCGTTCCAGGCCGATGCCCGCGCGTGTGACGGCCGGCTCCCCCACGACGTCGAACAGTTCGCGCACGTCGTCGGGACGGAGCACGTCACCGCTCTCCGTGCGGTCCGTCAGGGAGTTGATCAGCCGGGCGGGTGCGTTGCCCTCGGTGCGGTCGGGGCACCCGAAGCCGGGCGGGTCGCAGGGGGCCACCACGGCCGGTACGGGCGGCACGGGCACCGTCTCGCGGAGACCGGAGCGGCCGTGGTCGACCAGCACGACGTTGCCGCGGGCCAGGGTGACGTCCTCGACGGGCAGGCAGTCGCGTCCGCCGCGCGTGGTCAGGCACAGCGGGAAGCGCAGGGCGTCCTCGGCGGCCCAGGTGACCTCCAGTACGGGCTGGTCCTCGATGCGGTCCAGGCCGGGTGTGACGGAGGTCAGGCGCACGGCCTGCCGGTGCGCCGGGTCGGCGTCGCCGGGCGTGCCGGTGCGCGGACCCCTGACTTCCTCGAGGACGAGCAGGTCGCCCGGCCGGAGACCCAGCCGGCGTTCCCGGCAGGTCTCCCGGTCCGTCCACTCGTCGCGCAGGGTGGCGGAGGTGGCGCCCTTCGGCAGCGCGCACACCTCGCCGCCCCAGGTCCACAGCCGGATCGCGTTGTGCGCAACCCGGAGCTCCAACGGGTCGGCGGCGACGACCGGTTCGAAGACCTCCACCGAGCCGCGCTCGTCGAGATCGCCGAGGTCGTCCTCGTCGATGACGGTGCCCGGCGCCGGCCGGTCGTGCGGGTCGAGGCTCCGCACGTCGACGGAGGCGAAGCGGTAGGTGCCCGGCGCGAGGGTGTGGTCGCCCGCGGTCTCGACGGTGACGTACGCGCGGGCGTTGCAGCCGTCGTGCATCGCGTAGTCGATGAGCCGGACGTGACGGCGTACGGAGACACGGCGGCGCGCGGTGTCGAGGTAGGCCTCGGTGGCGACCGCGTCCTGCTGGTAGCTGATCTGGTCGCCGGTGTACGCGAGCAGTTCGACGAGCGTGGTGCCCAGGTCGGCCGGGTTGCGTTCGGCCCAGTCGGGGGTGGTGAGCGCGAGCCGGTCCAGGAGGAGCTTGCGGATGGTGTCGTAGTCGCGGGCCGTGTAGTCGATGACGGGCGCGGCGGGGAAGGCCGTCTCCTCGTCGGGTTCCTCCGCGCAGTCGAAGGGGGTGGGGCAGTCGGGCCGGAAGGCGAACTCCGCGCTGTGGTAGCGCTGGTCGAAGCCACGGTACGGCTCGGTGCCCGGCCGCCCGTACGGGTCGGTCTCCACGAGGGCGAGCCGGTAGCGGGAGGTGTCGCCGGCCTTGTCGAGGGTGACGAGGAGCCGGTCGTCGAGCTCCGGGTCCTCCTCGCGCTCGACGCCGATGTCGACGGCGGTGATGCCGGTGATGCGGCGGCCGCCGTCGACGCGTACGTTCTCGGGCCCGAGGCCGTGCGGGGCCTTGCCGAGGAAGGTCACGGTGAGCAGCAGCCCGTCATCGCTCACCTCGACGGCATCGACCCCGTTGAGCTGCGCGGACCGTACCCTGGCCCGGCGGGACGCCGTGGTACGGGCCGTCATGCGGGCCTCCCCGTGAACTCCTCGTCGTGCCGGACGCCGGTGGCGCGGACGACGTACGACAACTCCACCCGTACGGCGTCTTCGTCGCCGTACACGTCCAGGGCCAGCACGTCGATGAGATCGCCCAGCCAGCGCTGCAGCGAGGCCTGGACGGTCAGTTCGAGGGTGCTGGCCAGCTCGGGGCTGTGGGGTGCGAAGACGAGGTCGAGCAGGCCGCAGCCGAAGTCGGGGCGCATCACGCGCTCCCCGGGGCTGGTGAACAGCAACTGCTCGATCAGGTGGTGGACATGGGCGTCCGGGCGGGCGTGGGCGGTGCGGCCCCGGCGGTCGGGACGGAAGGGGAAGGCGATGTCGGTACGGGGGCGGGTGCGGGAGCTCATCGGACGGTGACCTTTCGCTGCGCGGCCTGGATCACAGGCGGTCCCTGCGGGACGAAGGCCGCGGTGACGCACTGGGCGGCGGAGCTGTCGAGCAGCACGGGCGCGCCGTCGACGGTGACGCCGGTGCCGTCCGCGGTCCAGCGGACCGAGACGCAGGGCGAGGGCAACCCGTCGACGGTGTGCGGACAGCCGGTCACGAGATAAGCGTGGGCTGTCGTGGCGACGGCGCGGCCCCCGGTCCGTACGCCCCCGGAGGGTGTGGTGGCGGGCGTGACACGGCCGCCGTGCGGGCAGCCGATCACGGCACCGGCGTCGAGCAGAGTCCCGGACAACTTCCTTCGTCCCCCGTCCTTCGAAATGGCCTTCGAGATGGCTTTCGAGATGGTTTTCATCGCTTCGAGTGCACGGTCAACTGGCCCTGGTTCACGGTCACCTGGTCGCCACGCAGCACGATCTCGGCGCCGGCGCCGGTGGCGATGACCACGGCTTCCTTGGTGACGCGGATGTAGGCGCCGCCCTGGGCCTGGAGCAGGATCCCCTGCTCGGCGCCGGGGGTGTCGTTGAGCACGATCTTGTGTTCGCGCCGGGTCTGTACGACGACCGGCTTGTCCGGCGAGCCCGCCTTCAGTTCGCGTTGCGCGTCGGGCGGCAGTTCCTCGGCGGCGCCGTACCAGCACCCGGTCCACACGGGGAAGCTGGGATCCCCCTGCTCGAACTCCACCCACACCCCGGCGCCGGGCGGCGGCACCACGAACTGCCCGGACTGCGGCCCGGTGAACGGCAGGCAGGGCAGCGCCCAGGTGGACGGCTCGTCGCCGAGGACGTCCGGGACCTCGACGGTGATCCGGCCGATGCACAGCGGGTCGTCGTTGCTCACGACCCGGCCGCGGAACTTGCCGAGGTACCGGTTGCTGGGTGCCGCCATGCTGAACTGCTCCTGAATGCTCGGTTGTTGCTGCGGGTCTCATGGCCGGACGTAGTCGCTGCGCGCCTCCAGCCCCTCCCTGGAGAGGGTGAAGTTCTGCTGGAACGAGCCCGGACGCAGGTTGTGCGTGACGGACTTGACGTAGTAGTCGCCGTCGTACGCCCGTCCGGAGCCGCGCACGCCGACGAGCTGACGGGGCTGGAGGATGTAGCCGTGCCGGTTGACGTCCAGGGACCCGGAGCCGGAGACGGCATCGGCGGAGATGGCTGCGCGAGCGAGCAGCTCGGCCTCGGCTTCCTGCCGTTGCTGCTTGGCGGTGCCGGACAGTGTCCTGCGCTTGAGGGCCGGCGTGGGGCGCCTGCCCAGGGGTGGGCGCAGGGGGCTGATCGAGGGCTGGGGCAGCAGCGTGGACTGCCGGGTGTCGGGGTTCTGCCAGCGCGCCTGCGGCTCCTCGCGGGCCGTGCCGTCGTAGGCGAACGTCAGCTGGTCGACGGTGGAGTTGGCGTCCATGTTGACGTTGAGGGCGTGCTGGCGGATGCCGAGGCGGACTTCGGGGCCCCAACGCGCCGCGGAATGACCCGGGTTGGGCCCGGGCTCCAGGTAGAAGGTGTAGCCGTTGGCCCGCGCGAGCTCGGTGACGTACTGCAGGTCGGTACCGGTCTGGTAGTGCACGCGCAGGTTCTGGTGGGGCGGCTGGGCGATCTTCTCCCGGTAGACGTCGGGCCGGATGCCGTAGTCGGAGTAGCGGCGCAGGATGGCGAGGACACGCTCGGACGGCGGCAGGTTGGGGTAGGGAGCGGTGCGCTCCTCCAGGTCCATCAGCAGGGTCAGGTCCTCACCGGTGACGGTGAGGGTGGAGTGACCGGGCCGGTTGCTGGCACCGGCCTCCTGACGCACGACCAGCCCGTCGAAGAGCACGTCGGAGGTGCCCCGGACACTGACGGTGACGATGAGCCGGGTCTTGGGGTCGAAGAACCCCTCGGGCAGCAGGCGCTGGTTGATGATCCCGTTCTTGGTGAGGTCGAAGGCCAGCTGGAAGCCGCTGCGTTCACCCGCCGTGGCGGTGATCTGGGCGGACAGCAGCGCCTCGGCGACCTCGACGGGTACGGGGCGGGCGAGCTTGGGCCCCATGAGGAGCGTGACGTGAACGGGGCCCTGCCCCACGGGGGTCTCAGACACGCCGGTCTCCGCGCGGGAACCCGCCGGCGAGCGGAATGCCGATGACCCGCCCCGCCTCGTCCGTCAGCTCCCGCGGATCGAGCACCGGGTTGGCGTCGGCGATCCGCCACCACTGCCCGGGGTCGCCGAGGAAGCGCTGGCCCAGCAGGTCGGGGCGCTCGCCGGCGCCGACGGTGTGCGGCGTGGTGTTCTCCTCGTCGAGCGGGGGCAGCAACCGGCGTTTGGTGTAACGGACTTCGGTGCCGTCGGGACGGCGGTGAATCCCGATCTCGGCGTCGTGGTAGCGGCTGGTGCGCGGGTAGGGGTGCGCGCCGGGCAGGGAGTCGAGGGCGCTCTCGTAGGGTTCGATGTCGGCCATGGCGTGCTGCTCAGCCCCTTCCGGTGAGTACGTCCGCGCCGCCCAGCCCGAGAACCCCGAGCCCGCCGCCCCGCGCGGCGGCCGCCAGCCGCTCCTTCTGCGCGAGGTGCGCCATGTAGAGGTCGGCCCCGCGATGGCCCGCCGGCAGATCACTGACGGTGAGGATCTTCATGCCGATGCTGAGGGAGGCGCGGATCGGGTTGAGGTTGACGTCGAACGCGGACTCGTTGACGGAGAGTTCGGTGAGCCTGACGGGCATGACCCGCTTGCTCCCCCACGTGAACAAGGTCAGCGGCATCTCGATCGGGCTGATCTCGATGGTCCCCTTCTGCGTCAGCTTGCTCGCGGCGCGGAGCTGGGCGGTGGTGGGCTGCACCAGCATCTCCAGGGTGGCGAGCTGGGGGTGGATGCCGTCGGGCGCCGCGATCTCGAACTGGTCGGTGGCGTCGATCTCCGCGGTGAACTTCCAGGTCTCCTGGGCGGGGCCCTTGAGGCGGAGGGCCTCGTTCCGGTCACCGCTGCCGGTGCCGCCGCCGGAGGCGTCACCGCTGTCGCCGGCTGTCTGGGGGGCGACGCTGCGTTCGAGGGTGTCCGGGTTGAACTGGAGGACGATGATGCGTTGGGGGGTGCCGCGGTCGGGGTCGACTACAACCAGGCCTGAGCGGATGGGTTTGGGGATGTCGGGGTAGCGGGTCATTCTTCGGGAACCCCTACTCGATTGAAACTCGCCAGGATCCGGGCGGCGTTGTCCCGTACTCGCTCGGCCGAGTCGTTCCCGGCCACTTCTCTCAGCACTGGCCTGAACTGGGCCCACGCCGGGTAGGCAACGGCTGATACAGCAATGTCGCGAACCATGAAATCCGGATGTCGCATGGCGTCCGTGATCCGTGCGAAGAACTCCTGCGCGAACTCGACAGGAGCGCCGAGCGCGGCTCTCAGCACCGCGGCAGCGTATTCGCGAGGGCTGTCGCTGCCGTCGACGGCGGCCAGGAGTTCCGTCACGGTCCAGACGTCGAAATCCGCTTCCAGTGCCTCCTGTACGCCCTCGGGGAGCTCAACTCCCTTGCCGATCAGGCCGATACAGCCAGCACCGGAGGCATTCTCCACCGTGTAGTAGAAGTAGATTCCGTCAGCGGCCCGCCACATCAACTCCTCGGCCACGCCTTCCAGCGGATCGGCCTCTCGGTAGCTGACAAGCTCCCATCCGCGGCTGTCCGCGTAGACGACCGCCGACTCCCGTACCGGCATGCCCTTGAGGACCAGCCTGCGCGACCTGATTGTTCCTGGCATTTCGTGTCCTGGGTTCGATGTTTCGGATCAGGGTTCGCCGATCCGTCCTTACGGTACGTTCAATTGGACATTGTAGAGCTCGTACATCCGCTTCCTTATCTGGTCGAAAAGCTGACGCTCCTTCTCTTCCTTCGACGAGGTGTCATCCACTTTGATATCCATTCTCTTGACCCAGGCCTGAATCACCTGGATCTCACGCTCCGCAAGCTTCATGGCGGCCTTGTTCTCGGTGCGGTCGAGGGTGCCGCCGAGCAGATGTCTCTGGAGATAGTCCGCTTCATGCTGAACGGTGGGGCGGTTTCGGTTCCGCTTGCTCTGGAGGTACTTGGGCGACTGCTTCGACATGGGCAGCATCTTCAGCGCACGCTTCCATGTCATCTTGCCCTCGGCGGCCATTTCGATGGCCATGGCATGAGTGACGATCGAGGCCGGGTTGCGCATCCCTTCCTGCATCACCATCCATTGGGTGCTCTCGGCCACGAACCTGTCCATGCGTAGCTCACCGCTGTTGCGCGATACGTTTCCGATAAAGTCGCGCGACGCTTCCGCGATTTTCCTGCGATCGCTACTGCTGAATTTGTTCATCCAGTTCGTGAGGAGTTCGTAGGACGGTTCCCTGAGCTCGCCAGTGAAGGGATTGGTCACCTTCACCATGAAGTTCCTCGGGTTGAACGTGAAACTCATCCGACGCCTGGTGGTGATCGGTTCCGCGGCATCACCCCGGAGATACGTGATCTGGTCCCGGTCATGCACCTTGCGCAGTTCCGGAGAGTTCTGCTGGAGATCTGCGGATACATGGCCGAGGCCGAGCCCGGTGGGAGGAACCTCGGTCTGCGTCTCTATCGCCGGCAGGAGACCGGCCGGTGTCTGCGTAGGATCTTTGGTCTGCGTCTGTTCTGTGGTGGCCCGGCCCGCGTACTGGGGACGGCCGATTCCCTGGATCGCGATCTTTTCGCCCAACTCCCGAATGAAGAACAGAAGGCGGTCACGGTCGACGGTGAGGCCCTTTCCGACCTCGGCGTCAGGATTCAGCGACGCAAGAATCCTGAAGGTGTCGTCTCCCAGAAGGTTCAGTCCGGTGAGCCGGTACCACAGACGAAGCCCCGCGAGCGAGCCTTTCAGGACAAGTCCCTCGACTCCGTGATTCAGAAGTGCGGAGAGCTGCGGACGGATGCGCGCCGAGATCCGCCGCAGCCGCGCCTCCTTCGACTCCTTCGACTTCTCGTCCTTCTTCCGCTGCTCCTGCTTGCGCCGCTTCTCTTCCTGCTGCCGCCGCTTATGGTCGCGGAACTGGTCCTTCTTCCGCTTGAAGTAGCCGCGAAGCTTCGCCGCGCCGTTCTTCAGCGCCTTGCCGAGCTTCGCCTTCTTCAGCTTCCGGCCGAGCGTCTTGGCCGCGTTGCCGACTTTCTTCAGGGCGGACTTGACCGCACCCTTGGCCTTCGCCAGCGCCCTGCCGACGGGGGACTTGGGCTTCTTGGGCTTGGTCGGCTTCGGGCCCTCGATCTCCTTCTGCTTCTTCTTGGGGGCGCTCTCGGAGGTCTTGTCCCTGGCGGGCTCCCGCTCCTTGTCCGGTGTCCTGTCCTTCGACGGTTCCCGCTCCTTCTCGGGCGCCCTCTCATTCGGCTTGGTCTCCGCCGCATCCGGCTTCTTCGCCGGCCCCTTCGGTGTCGCGTGGTCCTTCGGCTTCACAGGGGACTTCGGCTCCGGTGAAGGCCTGCCCTTCGGCTTCGGCTCGGTGCCCGGCCTGGACAGGGCCTGCCTGGCCTTCCGCATGGCCCCCCGCGCCGAGTTGACCGCAGCCCCTGCCGCCTTCTTCGCCCCGCCCCCGACCTTCTTCAGCCCGTCCAAAATCTTCTGGGCCATGCCCTTGAGCCGCTTGCCAACGCCCTTGGTCGCCGAAGACAGGCGCTGGAGCAGGAAGTTGGTGATGAAGTCGAGCAGGGCCACCACACCCGCGGCCACAGCCTCTGCGAACAGGCAGGCCGCCGGGCCCGCCTTGACCGCCTTCAGATACGCCCAGAACTTCCCGAACGCCGACAGGATCGAGCTGACCGTCGACCAGGCCGCCATCAGGCCCTGGATGATCGTCAGGATCGCCCCGGCCGCCGGGACGATCATCGAGACGACCTTCTCGATGACCAGCGACGCGATCATCATCGGGAGCGAGGCGACGATCGCGTCCCACGCCATCTTGCCGATCTGCTTGATCGACACGCAGCCCTTGACCAGGACGTCGATGACGGTCTTGCCGAGGCCGAGGACGCCCTCGACCTTGGTGTCGAACCACTGCTTGACCGCCACCTTGATGGCGCCCCAGAGGTGGTCGGTGACGCCCGTCTTGGCGGCGCTGCCCGCCTTGGAGATCCAGCCGCCGGGGTCCGGCGCGATGTCGGCCACCAGGGCGGCGAACTTCCCCAGCGCTTCGATCGCCGCCTGGGCGAACTTGATCGCGCCGACGATGACGTTCTGGTAGGCCTTGATGACCGCCTTGACGCCGGCTTCCAGGACGTCGAGGAGTTTGTTCAGGCCGGCCGCCAGGGCGTCCAGCAGCGTGTTGACCGCGTTCTTCAAACCGTCCGCCAGGCGGTTCACCGTCGCGATCGCCGCGTCCCGCAGGCCCTCGATCGCCTTGCGGAAGCGGTCGCGCAGTTCTGGGAAGGCGGCGAGAAGCGTGTCGCCGATGGCGATCAGGACGTCGGCCAGCGCGTTGATCGCCTTGACGGCCAGGTCCCGGACGAAGTCGATGGCCTGGTTGGCCCACTCCTTGAACTGGTCGATGATGCCGTTGACCGCTTTGCGGGCGGCGTCGAAGACCGCGGTGACCGCCGCGAGCAGGCCCTTGAAGAAGTCGGCGACCTTGTCGGCGATCCAGCCGAGCAGGCCTCCGGAGGGCTTCTTCTCCTCCTTCTTCTTCCTGGCCTCCTTCTCGGCGTTCTCGCGCTCGGTGTCGATCTGCGCGTTGTCCTTGTCCTTGCGCGCGCCGATCTCCTTGTCCTTGTCGTCGCGCGACTTGACGATCTCCTTGTTCTTCTTCTCGTGCTCGTCGCCGGACTGCTTGTCCGCGTCCTCGATCCTCTTGTCCTGCTCGGCCCGCCAGTCCTCGCGCTGCTTGTGCGTCTCCTGGGCGACCCGGCCCCGCTCGGCGGTCTGCTGCGCGGTGTTGCGCTCGACCTCGCGGTCGATCTCGGCCTGCTTGTCCCGCTTGGCCTGCTGCTCGCTCTGCTGGTGTTCCTTGTCCTTGGCTGCGAGGTCGCCCTGCGCCTTGCCCGCGCCGGCGGTGATCTCGGCGCCCTTCTCCTGCTTGGCGACGGCGCCGACGCCGGCCTTCGGCGCGGGTGTGGCCTCCAGGGCACCTGCCTTGCCGCCGCCCGAACCGCCGGAGGCCTTGCCGCGGAGCTGTTCCCGGGGGGCGTTCGGGAAGATCTGGTCCTCGCCGAGCGGCTTGGCCGCGTCCTCGCGGCCGGTCGTCTGCAGGTCGGACTGCTTGTCCTTGAGCGCCTTCGCCTGGTCGTCGGTGCGGGTCGGGTCACTGGCGCCCTCCAGGCGGATCTTGGGTGCCGGGCCGACCGTCTTGTTCTCGAGTGCGGGGTCGGTGGTCGGGATCGCGTCGGCCGCCGCCTCCACGTTCTTCGCCTCGGCCTCGCTGAGCCCCTTGTCGGGCACGGCCGGAGGCGGCGGCGGGGGCACGTCCGAGGCGGGCTGCTTCCCGTCGGCCTTCTCGCCGCCCTTGGCCTTCTGCTTCTCGCCCTGGTCCTCGGGGCCGATCCGCTCCACCTTGCCGGTGACCTGAGCGGCCTCGGGCGCGGCCTCGGGTGGCGCGGAACGCGTCTGCGGCGCCCCCGAAGGACGTTCCCGCGTCGGCGGCGCCGCGTCGAGCCGCTTCTGCTCCTCGCCGATCTTCTTGTCCGCGGCCTTGTCGACCCCCGGCATGGCGGCGGCCGCCTGATCTGGCGACAGCTTGCTGACGGTCTGCACGGCGGCCTTGGGGTCCTGCCCCGAGACGTCCGGCGGTTCCTGCTGCTTCTCCTCGGGCGCGGCTTCGCCGCCGCCCCCGCCGCAACCGCCCTGACCGCCCTCGTCCTTCTCGGGCGCGGGCGCGGGCGGCGCGCAGCCGCCGCCGTCCTTCTCCAGGGAGGCCTCGGGACGGGGCGAGTCCGTCGCCGCGGTCTGGCCGGGCCCGTCGCTCTGCTCGGCGGCCGGGCTGACCGCCGCCTGCGCGACGGACGGCGCCGCACCGGGGCCGGCGGCGACCGCGGGGCCCGTCTTCTCGGAGGCACCGACCGGTCCGCGCGGCGCGGCACCCGGCCCGGTCTCCTTGGGCTCCCGGCTCTTGGCCTGCGGCGCCTCACGCTCGGACCGGGGCAGTTCGGCGCCGCGGCGGGCGGCGGGTGAGGGATCGCGGTCCTCGACCGGAGTCTTGGGAGTCTGCGCACCGGCGGGCCTGGACACGGCAGCCGCCACCGGGCTCACCACGGAGGGCACCGGGCCCGCAGCGGACGAGCCCACAGCCGCCGGGGAGGCGGCAGCCGTACGTGACTCCGCAGCCGTACGGTCCTGCTGTTCCCTCTGCTCCTCCTGCGCGTCCTTGGCGTCCGGCTTCTCGTCCTCGTCGGCCTCCGGCCCCTCGGCGGACTCCGGCTCCTTGTTCTGCTCCTTCTCCTGCTGCTGCTCCGCGTCGGGCTTGTCGGCCTCGGGCTCGGGCCGTTCCTTGTCCTGGGTCGCGGGATCCTCGCCGACCTCCTGGTCGAGCGGTTTCCCCGTTTCCTGGAGATCCTTGGTGCCACGGTCCTGTGCCTGCGCGGCAGGCCCGTTCTCGGGCTGCGGGGCCTCGCCCTCGACGGGCCCCTCGTCCTGGCCGGGGGCCTTCTGCTCGGGTCCGGCGTCGTCCTCGTCCTGCTCCCCCTGGCGCTTCTCCCGCTCCTGCTCGGTCTTCTCGGCCTTCGTCGGCGGCGGAGTGGGGCAGGAGGGCAGCGACGGCTCAGCGGCGCCCGGTGCGAGCTTGTCCGCGGTCGGTACGGAGGACAGGTCGAGGTCGGCCTCGGGCAGGTAGTCCTCGGGCTTGAGCGCGGGCTCGTCCTTCTGGCCCGGCGTACGGGCGCTCTCGTCCTCGCCGCCGGCGATCTCCCGGTCGGCACCCGCCTCGAGGCCGAGCGGCCGTTCCTCCTCGCGCGGCTCGGCCTCGGCGCCCCCGTCCTCGTCCTTCTCGTTCAGGCCGTGCTCGGACAGCGCGGAGTCGGGCTGCTCGGCGCGCTCGTCGACCTTCTCGGGGCGTACGGGTCCGGGCTGTGCCTTCTGCTTCGGGTCCGGCTCCTCGCGCTTGGAACCGGCGGCGGGCTGCGTCTCGTCGTCGCGCCGCTTGCGCTTGTCGGCACCCGGCACGGTGGCCTGCTGCGGGTCGGCCTCCTCGCGTTCGCGCTGTTCCTTGCGTTCCTCCTTGGCCTGTTCGGTGCCCTCCTGCTGTCCCTGGGAGCGCTCGTCGGCGGCCTCGTCGGTGCGCTCGCGGTCGGCGGAGGCCTGCTCGTCGGTCTGCTGCTGCTCCTCCTCGGCCTGCTGCCGGGAGGCGTTGCGCCTGTCCTCCTGCTCCGTGCGCTGCGCGGCGTCCTGCTCCTCGGTGGCCGCGTCCGCGCGGGCCCGGCTGCGGTCGCTGCTGCTCTTCTGGTCGCGTGCCTTGGCGGCCCGCAGTTCCTCACCGGTGTCGGCGGCACGCCGGTCGGCGGAGCCGCGATCGGACTCCTGCTTCTTCTGCCACTGGATACGCTCGACACCGAGCTCTTCGAAGAGGTCGACCTCCGGCAACGGCGCCTCGGTGGGCTGGAGTTCCACGGGACCGGGGCGGGCCTCGTCGGCGATCTCCAGGAGCCGGTCGTACTCGGGCGTCAACAGCCGGTTCTCCAGCCGCTCGACGACCGCGTCCTCCAATTCCTCAGACATCCGGGCCAGTTGGAGCCGTACGCGGCCGGAGGCGTCGGTCGGGTCGCCGCGCAGGGAGCGCAGCACATTGCCCGCGAGCCGGTCCACAAGGGTGGCCGGGTCGACGGCCTCGGCGCGCATCCGGTCGGCGTCGACGGTGGCGTAGCGCAGCCAGCCGGGCGTGGCCTGCCCCTCCTCGACCTGCGGGACGGCCTCCGTGGTGTCCGGCCGGACGACCGCCTGGGCGGCCTCCTCCGCCTCCCGCTCGATGGCCTGTTGCGGCAGGCTCACCCCTCCGAGCTCGCGGCCGGCCCGCAGCGTGCCGAGGCCGTGCGGGTTCTGCACCGTGTGCAGGAGCTCGTGGGCGAGCAGGCGCCTGCCCTCGTCGGTGCCGGGGCGGAGGGTGCCCTCGCGGAAGAGGATGTCCTGGCCGACGGCGACGGCGTCCGCGCCGAGGAGGCCGGCCAGTTGGCCGGCGTCGCGGCCGGTGTGCAGGCGGACGCGGCTCAGGTCGTGGCCGAGCTGCTCCTCCAGCTCCCGTCGTACGCCCGGGTCGAGTGGCTGGCCGGCGCCGCTGACGATGTTCTTCGGCTCGGGCGTGCGGGACTTGGCGGCCCGCTCCCTGCGCTTGCGGCGGCGTTGCTCGGCGGTCTGCTCCGAGCGGTCCGTCTGTGCCTGGGAGCTCATCGCGTCACCTCCCCCCGGCCGCTCAGGCCCTGGTGGACGGCGCGCGCCAGCTCCTGGCCGAGGCGACGGGCGGACAGTCCGGCCGGCAGTGGGGGCAGGCCGGACAGGGCGTCCACCCGTAGCGCGCCGTCCACCGCCAGGGGGACGCCGTGTTCGTGGAGCAGCCGGGTCAGTTCGCGCTCGAAGGCGGCCGAGACCCGGTCGGGGTCGGCGCGGAAGCCGTCCAGGACGAGTTCGCCGATGTCGGCCCGGATCACGCTCGGGCGCCCGCCGGGCCGTGCTCCCGGCCTGGCGTCGGGCCGTCCCCCGGTCACACCCATCCGCGCACCTCCGCCGGTGTCAGCGAGCGCTCCAGCTTCAGGTACTCCGTCCGGGCCGCCGCCAGCATGTGCCGCATCTGCAGGGCCTCGCCCTCCTCGGCCGCGAGGAAGGCGCCGGACAGGGCGATGTTGCGGATCGAGCCGCCCGCGACGGTGAGCTGGGCGAGGAGGGACGGGTCGAGGTCCTTCACCGGGGCCTGCGACGGCAGTACCCGGCGCCAGATCTCGGCGCGCTCGGGCTCGGCCGGGAAGGGGAAGTCGACGACGAAGCGGATGCGGCGCAGGAAGGCCGTGTCGAGGGCCTGCTTCATGTTGGTGGTGAGGACGGCGAGCCCTCGGTAGGCCTCCATCCGCATCAGCAGGTAGCTGACCTCCAGGTTGGCGTACCGGTCGTGGCTGTCCTTGACCTCGCTGCGCTTGCCGAACAGCGCGTCGGCCTCGTCGAACAGGAGCAGCGCGCCGCCGCGTTCGGCGGCGTCGAAGACCCGGCGGAGGTTCTTCTCGGTCTCGCCGATGTACTTGCTGACCACCTGCGAGAGGTCGATGACGAACAGGTCGAGTCCGAGTTCGCGGGCCATCACCTCGGCGGCCAGTGTCTTGCCCGTACCCGAGCCGCCCGCGAACAGGGCGGTGACGCCGAGACCCCGGCGGAGCGTGGCGGCGAAGCCCCATTCCTGGTGGACGGTGGCCCGCTGCCGGACGTGCGCGACGATCTCCCGCAGCACATTCGTCTGCCGCTCGTGCAGCACGAGGTCGTCCCAGCCGGCCTGCGGCTCGATGCGCCGGCCCAGTTCGTCCATGCCGACGCGGGCTTCGGCGAGTCCGGCCCGCCAGGCGAGCCGGCGGGCGTCCGGTTCGTCCTCGTGCGGGAGTTCACGTCGTACGGTGTCCGCCGCGGCGCGTACGACGTGCGGCGGGAGTTGGAACTGCGCGATCAGTGAACGCAGTTCGCGGTCCTCGAAGTTCGTCACGTCCTCGAAGGCGCCTGCCCAGAGGGCGAGCTGCTCATCGTCGTCCAGGTACGGCACGGTCACCCGGGGACCGTGCGGCCGGTCCGTCCGCAGCGGGTCCTCGCTCGACACGACGACGGGTACGGCGGCTGTGGCGAGGAACGCCTCGGTCGCGGCCCGCTGGTCGCGGTCCAGCTCCCCCACCTCCACCAGCAGCGCGGAGGGCAGCAGGATCGCCTCCCGCTGCCACAGGCGGGCCAGCCGGTCACGCTCCACCGGGTCGCCCGGGATGTCCTCCGCGTTCATCGCGTACAGGCCCAGTCCGGAGCGCGCGGCGCCCGCGGCGGCTATGTCGGCGCGGCTGCGCAGGTCGCCGCCGGTGACCTCGACGAGGAGCGGCGCGTCGGGGCTCGCGGTGCCCGTCCAGCCGTCCGCGACCCGGCTCGCGGCCAGGTCGTATGACGGCGGCAGAGCGTCCGGCACCGGGGTGCGGCGCAGCTGGCCGTGCAGGCGGGTGTCCAGGTAGGGGGAGCCGAGCAGGAAGTGCAGGACGCGTTCGTCGAGCCGGAGGCGGGAGGTCGTGAGGCGGGACTCGTCGTCCAGCTCGGTGATCCGCCACCGTCGTAGCGGTGCCACCGGGGTGAGGGCGCTCCAGTGCGGGGCGTCCAGCGCGGCCAGGGCGAGGGAGAAGGTGGGGTGGGCGCGCTGTGGATCGCCCGAAGCCGCGGCGCAGCGGGTGGCCGTGGTCGGCTCCAGTTCCTGGGCGGCGGTGAGGAGGACGACGTCACGCTCGAAGGCGGTGAGGCCGAAGCAGGTGACGAGGGCGTCGAGGGGGGCGGTGTCGGGGCCGGCGGGGACCGGTAGCGGTGTGGTGTCTGGGGTGGGCCGAGGGGCGTCCGGCACCTCCTCCGGCTGCGTGGCGTGTCGCGCGTGCGCGTCGACGCGGGCGAGGACGCGCTGGATCTCGGCGCTCAGCGACGGCGCACCGGTGCGTGCGTCGGCCGTGCCCGGCTCGTGCGGTGCCATGTCCTCGTCCTCACCTGCCCCCGTCGGTCCCACGTCCCCGCCTCAGCTCTCCGCGTTCGCGCTGCCGCTCGTGCCCGGATCGGTCCCCTTGTCCTGCGTGCCTTCGGTGGTGTCGCGGGAGGGGGTGGAGCGTGAAGTGCGCGCTCGCTGCACAGCCTTGGCGGTTTTGGTGGTCTGGGCGGCCTTGGTGGTCTGGGCGGCCTTCGTGGCCTGAGCGGCCTTCGTGGCCTGAGCGGCCTTCGTGGCCTGCGCCGCCTTCGACGGCGTCCGGGCCCGGGCCGGCGTCCTGGCCCGAGTCTTCTTGGCCGGTGACTCGGCCGCCGCCCTCGCCGGAGCCCCCTCCGGCAACTTCGCCGTGGCCTCGGCCGGGGCCGGAGCCGGGGCCGACGCACCGGACCCGCTGCCGGGCGCCTGCGGGCGTGGTCCCGGCGGCACCGGTGCCCCCGGCGCCCCGAACGGCAGTACCCGTACCTCCGGCCGCTGTACCGGCTTCACCGGCGCCGGTGTCTCGCGGCCGTCGACGAGGACGAGGGCGGCCTGGTAGACGACCGACAGGGAGTACGGCGTCTGGTAGAGCATCCCCCACAGCTTGGACGTCTCGTCGATGTCCATCACCGTCGGGGTGAACCGCACCCGCTGTACCGCCTCGGCGAGGTTGCTGCCCGCCAGGTAGGGCCGCTCCCCGGCGAGTTCGATGATGTCCTTCGGCAGGACGGGGATCTCGTGCAGCGTGCGCACCACCGAGCCGATGAGCCGCTGGCCGACCAGCTCGTTGTCCTCGCCGTACGCGCTGATCAGGTAGTGCAGGTCCAGGGCGGCGGCGGGGCGGCGCACCAGTCGGCCGTCGGGCGCCCGGGTCGGCAGGTCGGTGTTGCGCTGCGAGGTGTCGGGCGTGACCTGGTAGAGGAACACGGAGATCGTGGGCTCGGCCGGCGGGTCGGCCGGGGGTTTGCGCGGCTCGACCTTGACGGCCATGTCGATCTCCGGCCCCAGGTTGGCCTCGATCAGCAGGGCGAGGGCCTGGGTGACGTGGGCGATGGCGAGTGCGTTGCTCATGGCGTCGGTTCCTCGGCCCTTTCCTCGTGGTGCCCGGTGGTGCTCGTCCGCCTCGTCGTCGGGTGTCTCACTCGCGCCCCCGTGCCAGGTATTCCGCGAGGCTCAGGACGGCCTCCGGGCGCACCGCGCCGCGCGGCCGGGGCCGGTCGCCACCGCTCCCGGGCGGACCGCCCGCCGTCACCTCGAGGCGCCCGATCTGCACCTGCACCACCTGCTCGGCCCCGCGGCCCGGCCGCCGGGCCGCGGCCTGCCGTACCGCCTCCCGGGCGGTCGCCGTGGTGCCGGCGCCGGTCAGCAGCGGTGTGGCCACGGCGACCGGGCCTACGGTGCCCGTGCCGGAGGGGACGGGCACGGGCACCGCGTCCGGGGAGGTGCCGCCGTCCGCGCGTGCCCGCCCCGTGGTGCGGCGGGCGGTGTCGGGGTCGGGGCGCGGTCCGGGCGCGACCGGCGCGGCGGGCCGCAGCAGCGGCGTCTCCCGGTCAGTCGGCGTCGGTGGACGGGGGGCCGGATCGTGCGGTGTCCGGGGTTGTTCGATGCGTACGACCGTCCGCTCACGCTCGGTACGGTGCCCGGCCTCCCGGGCCACGGGGCGGCCCGGTTCCGGCAGGGATACGGCGGCCGGGGCGGCGGGCCACAGGGGCTCGGCTCCGTCCGGGCCGGGGCCGGTGGTCCGTACCGCCTCGATCCGTTCGAAGGGCCCGGCGAGTCGGGGACGTACCCGGACCACGCCGGGGCGCGGGGCGGCGGCCGGGGTGTGCCGGGCGAGCAGCCGGTCGAGGAAGTCGGGCTCTGACGGCCGCGTTCCCGGAGGCGAGTCAGACATCCGCACACAGCTCCAGGTAGTAGCGGCGGCGCAGCGGGCTGAGCGCCAGGATCTCCGGCTCGCTCCAGCCGTAGGCGGTGGCGAGCAGGTGGACGTCGAGGAGCACGTCCCGCGCCCAGGCGTCCAGTTCGGTCCAGAGGTAGGAGGCGATGTCGAGTTCGGCGCGGGTGGCGTCGCCGCACTCGGGGCAGGCGACGTTGAGGGTCACGTCGGCGCCGGGGTCGGCGGCCTCGGCGGCCTCGGCGATCCGGCGCTGCACGGCGGCGGGCAGCGCGTCCGCCGGGACGGGGGCTCCGTCGCGGACGGCCGTGACGACGCACCGGGCGAGCAGGGCCCGGCGCGGGTCCGCCGCCCGGGCCGCCGCCGCCAGGTCGGCGACGGCGGGCAGCCGGAATTCGACCTCCCAGCCGTCCTCCGCGATTCCGAGCAGCGGTTCGCCGGGGCCGGCCAGGGTACGGGCGAACTGCGCGGCGTCCAGGTCGAATTCCATGTCCTGGCCGCACCCGCCGCACTCCAGGCGGACCTGCATCCGCTCGCCGAACAGGGCTCGGCGCAGCGCGAACAGGTCGGCCTCCCGCGCGCCGACCGGCAGCCCGAGCAGTGTTCCGGGCTCATCGCCCAGGTCCGGGCGCGCGGCGCGGTGCAGCAGCAGGGCGCGCCCGGCCGGTTCCTGGGCGAGCCCGGCCTCCCAGGCGGCCAGCAGGTCGGCCGCCCCGGTGATGGTCATGTGCTACCCCCGGTTTCCGTAGAACTACCGCACGTTCAGGCCGGGTTGAGGAAGGACGGCTCCTCGGGTTCGGGCACCTCGTAGTCCCGCTCCCAGCCCTCGCACTCGAGCTTCAGGCTCTGGATGGCCACCGCGTTGGCGTTGGCGTCCAGTTCGCCGAGCACCTGGTACTCGCTGGGCCAGGTCCGGTAGAGCTTGTGCGAGACGGCGACCTGGCCGGCCTCGTTGAGGACCTGGATGACGATGTCCTTGCGGAAGTCGGCGAGGGAGACCTCGGAGCCGAGTCCGGCGCCGACCTGCCAGACCTTGTTCGCCCAGCGGTCGAACTCGGGGTCGTGGGTGACGCCGCGCTCCAGGGTGATGCCCTCGAACTCGGAGCGCCCGGGCGACTTGCGCGGGGACGAGGGGTCACCGCCGTGTCGGTGCTTGACGACCTCGGTGGTCCGCTTCAGCGGACTGATCTTGCTGATGCCGGCGACCGTACGGCCGTCCCACAGGACGAGGAACTTGAAGTTCTTGTAGGGGTCGAAACGATGGGCGTTGACGGTGAACTCAGCCATCGGAATCCTTCAGCTCTCCACGGTTGCCGGGTGCTAGAGCGCGAACTGGCCGGACGTCTGCTGGATCCTGACGATCACGAACTCTGCCGGGCGGACGGGCGCGATGCCGACCAGGACGTTGACCACGCCGTTCGCGACGTCCTCCTCGGTCGTGGTGTCGGCGTCGCACTTGACGAAGTAGGCCTCGCGCGGAGTGCCGCCCTTGAACGCGCCCTGCCGGAAGAGGGTGTGCAGGAACGAGGAGGCGCTGAGCCGGATCTGCTGCCAGAGGTTCTCGTCGTTGGGTTCGAACACCACCCACTGCAGGCCGCGTTGGAGGCTCTCCTCCACGTGGAGCGCGAGCCGTCGCACGGGGACGTACTTCCACTCGCTGTCGAGCGCGTCGGAGCCCTCCAGGGTGCGGGCGCCCCACACCAGCGGGCCGGTCAGTGGGAAGGTGCGCAGGCAGTTGACGCCGAGCGGGTTGAGCAGACCGGTCTCGCGGTCGGTCAGGCCGACGGTGAGCGAGTGCACGCCGGCGAGCCGCGCCTCGGTGCCGGCGGGTGCCTTCCACACGCCGCGCTCGGCGTCCGTGCGGGCGATGACGCCGGCGACGGCGCCGGACGGCGGGAAGGCGCGCAGCCGGCCGGTGAGCGGGTCGGTGAGCTGCAGGTGCGGGAAGTAGAGGGCCGCGTGGTTGCCGCGTACGGCGTCGAAGGCGGCGATCCCGGCACGGGCGGTGTCCACGCTGCCCCAGGTGCCGGGCGCGTCGACGAGCAGGAAGATCCTCTTCTCCTCGCACAGGCGCTGGGCCGCCGAGACGACGGTGAGCATGTCCTCGGTCTTCTCGTACGCGGCCAGTTCGGGAAGCGCCAGGAGGTTGACGTCGGCCACCGCGCGCAGGGCCTGGATGCCGCTCTTGTCGGCCTCGGAGCCGATCAGGTCCCGCGGTCCGGGCGCCTGGCCGTCCTCGCCGCCCTCGAGCGGGAACACGGGCGGGTTGACGGAAGCCTCCAGGCCCAGGTCGTTGGCGCACTCACCGACGAAGCGGACGACGTCCGCGGGATTCGTGGATCCCGCGACGACCTGGAGGCGGCGGCCGAAGGCGGTGACCTCGGCGCCCGCGAAGGCGTGCCGGCCCGGAGCGTCGGGCAGGGCGCGCAGCTTGCGCTCGAGCAGCAGGGCCAGCTCGGCCACGGAGGACGGGGCCTCGCCGTCGCGGTCGGGGTCGTAGAGCGTGAACTCGCGCTCCACGTCACCGATCTTGACGGTGAGGTCCACCGCGAGGTCGGGCAGTTCGTGCGCGAACGGCTTGGAGACCGTGCCGGACGGGTCGGGGCGTCCCTCGCCGAGCACCTCGACGCGGATGAGCCGGGAACCGGCGTTGATCACGGTCTGCGCGTAGCGGTCGCTGTCGGGGTCCATGGACAGGCCGGTGAAGCTCTCCCTGGCCTCGCCCCTGGCGTCGTACACGCGCAGGTCGAAGGTCTCTTCGGGGCAGGGCGTGTCGTGGTCCACGGCGAGGCGCAGCCCGTTGCCCCATACGCCGGGTTCCCTGGCGTGCACCTGGAGAACGTGGTTCTCGCTGCGGCCCTCGGTGGACTCCAGGGTGACGCCGGCGGCCTTGCCGATGCCGGCCCTGGTGACGCGGACGACCACGGCGACGGTGCCGCCGTTGCCGAAGAACTGGTGGACGGCGTAGCCGACGGCGCTGCGTGCGCTCAGGCCGCCGAAGCGGCGCTCGAACTCCGCGAAACTGGTGACGCGTACCGGTTCGTTCAGCGGGCCCCGGCGGGTGTGGCCGACGAACGCGGTCACCGATGTGGTCAGGGTCGAGATGGTGCGGGTGCTGCTGGGAAGTTCTTCGACGTAGACACCGGGATACGTCGGCTTGGCGGCGCTCGGGGCGCTCATCGGCATTCCCCCTCCTGTCCCTGTCTCGGGCACCGGGCGAAGGCACCAGGAAGCAGACAGCGGAGGAATATGTTCCGGTTCGGTGCGGCGGGCGGCCCCGGGCAGCGGACGGCGGCGGCCGAGCGCACCGCATCGGTTTCCCCCGTCAGCGCCCGGACACGGTGGTGCGGCCGGGTCAAGCAGCGTGCTTGTGACTCCTGATGCGCTGGTGCTCAATCCACCTTCCAGGGTTGCCGGTTGGGGGAACAAGGTGCCTTCTGGCCAGCAGGGGCGAAGGTTTCATGAAGGTCGGTTCGCGACATGCGCACACCGCGACCGCGTGCCGTCGGCAAGTGGTTCACAGCTTGCCCACAGGTGCCGCCGCCCGGAACAGGATCCGTGCCCCCCCACCCGCCACAACCGGTGCGACAGTACGACATGCGCCCCGGTGTCACCCCTCGCGCACACCTTGGGCCTCCTCGGGTCATACACAATCCGCCGTGGCCGGTTCCGCCGTGACCGCCCGGCGGCCGCCGTCCCCAGGGACTGGACGAAGTCGGCCCGGAGGGCGTTGTCAGTGCCCTGTCCTAGAGTTCCTGTCACTTGATCACTGCGGTGCGGGGAGGCACGTATGGGGTGGGTGCGG
This sequence comes from Streptomyces sp. NPDC004542, assembly GCF_040610035.1. Lineage (NCBI taxonomy): Bacteria > Bacillati > Actinomycetota > Actinomycetes > Kitasatosporales > Streptomycetaceae > Streptomyces > Streptomyces sp. NPDC004542. The sequence goes on along the minus strand of NZ_JBEXLP010000017.1, from coordinate 58,021 downwards.
GCAGGCGACTACGAGGTCGCCCTGGAAGCCGGAAAGGTGGTGTGCCGCAACGCGTCCGGACGGCGGCTGAAGTCCGTCCCCGCCAAGCTCGCCGACGAACCGGCCGTCGTGGGGCTACGGCAGCTGGTCGAGTGGCTCGAGCGGCACGAGCGGCAGTGCCTGGCCGACGTCGAGCGGTGGATGGTCCGCTCCCTTCCCGTGCCCCTCGCCGTCATCGCCCGGGTGTGGCCCGACCCCGCCTGGCAGACCGCTCTGCGTGACCTCGTGGTCACCGGCGCCGACGGCGCGGTGGCGGGATTCCTGCGAGACGCCGATCCCGAGCGCGGCCTCGGCCTGGTCGACCTGGACGGCGACACCGTGCGGGTGGCCCCCGGCCTCGTCCGCATCCCGCACCCGGTGCTCCTCGACGACCTCGAGGAACTGCGCGAGTTCGCGGTCGAACTCGGTGTGGAGCAGCGGGCCCAGCAGCTCTTCCGCGAGGTGTTCCCCCGCCCGGCCGCCGTCGACGCGGAGGGCACGCAGATCGAGGAGTACGCGGGCGGCTCGTTCAAGGAGCTGCGCTTCCTGCACGGCCGGGCCACCCAGCTGGGCTACCGCGTCCGCGGGGGCAACGCCGTGTGCTCCGTGCTGGAGGACGGCCGCGGGACCGAGGCCCGGGTGTGGATCGGCGACTACGACGGCTACGAGGAGACCGAGACCGGACCGCTGATGTGGACCGACGCCGCCGGCCGGGCCCTGAGGCTCGGTCAGGTCGGCCCGGTCGCCTGGTCGGAGGGCATGCGCATGGCGGCCGCGCTGTACGCCGGACGCGACATCGAGGACGAGGAGCGGGCGGCATGACGGTGACGACGTACGACGAGACCACGGGGACCGCCGGGACCACGGGGACCGCCGGGACCGCGGGGGCCGCCGGGACGAGCGCGGCCGCGCTGCTCGACGCGGGCGCCGTCCTGCCGCCGGGCTCCACCGCCCGCGAGGACGCGGACACCCTCACCGTCCGCACCTACACCCACCCGGCCCTCGACGACCGCCGCGTGGTCCGGCTCGTGCCGGGCACCCTGGGCGAGGCCGAGGACCTGGCGCTGGAGTTCCTCGGCCTGGCCCGGGAACCCAGCACGCCCGAGGTCGGGCAGGTGCGCCGGGAGACACTGGGCTTCCCCGCCTGGGCCCTGGTCAACGACCCGGCGAACGGGCACCACGCGCTGGCCCTGGTCAAGGAGGTCGAGCGGCTCGCCCGGATGGCCAAGTCCCGCCCGGGCAACGCCAAGGACGGCTTCGAGACGCTCGGCGTGCGCCTCGGCCGGGCCGTGCCGCACTTCCTGCCCACCTTCTACGAACAGGCCGCCCGCGTCTTCCTCCAGCACGAGAACACCACCTACGCCGCCGCCTTCTTCGGCAAGGCCCGCGAGGCCGAGCGGGTGCACGCGCTGACCGTCGACGAGGAGCGGCAGCGGGCGGTGTTCCTGGAGTTCGCCTTCGCCGGGGCGCTGACGGTCAAGGCGCTCAAGGAGCACGTGAAGGACCTCGCGCGGCGGCTCGACCCGGCCGCGGCATGGGCGCAGTTCCGGCAGCTGACGGTGGAGCGCTGCGCGGCCGGGATGCCGCCGTACGCCTCGCTGCCGCAGGACGCGCGCGGTCTGATCAAGGCGGCCGGGCTGCCGCGCGACACCGAGGAGTGCGACCTCCTCGCCGATCTGCTCGCCTCGCCCGCCGCTGTCCGCGCGCCCGCCTCCTTCTGGACCGCCTACCGTGCCACCCTGCCGCTCCTCGCCGCACAGCGGCCGGCGATCCGGGCCCGGCTGCTGGAGATCATGCCGGCCGGGCTGGGCCGGGAGGTCGAGGACGACGAGTTCTGGCTGACGCTGCTGGCGGAGAGCGGCGCCGACCGGTTGCTGACCGGGGAGGACGGAGAGGACACCGACGCGGGGCCCGGCGTCGACGCCGCCGACTGGCTGAGCCGCTGGGCACTGCACCGCAAGCACGGCAGCGCCCACACCCGCCGTTCCCCGGCCACGCTCGCGCTCGTCGAGCGGATGGCGCCGAAGCTGCGCGCCGCGGGGCGGCCCGTCGACCTGTTCACCGGACGCTGGCACGCCGGGGCGGACCTCGACCTGCTGGACCTGTGCGCGGCGCAGGGCATCCCGCTCGCCGTGCCCGACCCCGGCGTGAACGTGTATCTGGCCCTGGAGCGCTGGCTGCCCGACACCGCCCTGCCCGGGCGGCGTGATCTGGTCGCCACCGCGGCGGACCCGCGCCTGCGGCGCCTGCTGCACGGGGCCGTCGGCACGCTGGGCAACGGACAGCGGGTGACGCCCGAGGTGCTGGCCGCCCTCGCCGCCCACCCCGTGCTCGGTGACGTCCTGGGCGAGTGGCTGGACGAGGCGGCCGGTGAGTTCACACGCGCGGTCGGCCTGCCCGGCGCCCGTGCGGCCCTCGACCGGCTGCGGCCCTTCCGTGCCGTCGCCCGCGAGGTCAGCCCCGGGGCCGTGGCCCGGATCGCGGGCCACGCGGTCGCGCCGCTGCTCGGCCGGACGCTGCGCGCGGGCATCCTCGACGAACTCGGCTGGCCCGCCCTGGAGGAAGGGCTGCGGCTGCTCGACGGCGAGCCCCGGCAGGGCGAGGACAACACCCTGACCGTCACCGAGGCCTGGCCGGCGCTGATCCTCACCCGCCGGCACAAGGCGGTCGTCGTCGGCCCCGAGGAGATCCTGCTCGAGCACGAGTTGCGGCTGCCCGACGATCTCGACCGCTGGCAGCGCCCCCGGTTCCGCTACACCGACGGCGAACTCCTGGTGATGTGGCGGCAGGGCAGCGAGCAGTTCGGCTACTGGTCCACCAGGCCTGCCGAGGTGTTCCCGCTCACCGGCGAGCAGCTCCCCTCCTACTGGTCCGGCCACGACGCCGGCCCGCCCTCGATCCCGCTGCCCGACGGCGGCCGGGCCACCGGCGGGCGCACCCTGCACGCCGGCGACACCGTCCTGCCGCCCGGTCGTGCCGTCATCGGTGACGGCACCACGTACTGGCGGCAGGGCAGGCAGGGCCGGCAGACGGTGTGGCTCGAGTACGACCCGGCCACCGGCACGCACGGCCGTGCCTCGCTGCCCGCCTTCCTCCGGTCGGGCATCCGCGAGGTCGCGACCCTGCTGCCCGCGCACTGCGAGGTGCTGCCACTGCAACCGGGCCTGGAGAACAGCCCGTTCGGCACCGACGGCACGGTGCTCGGCCGCTGGGTGCGCACCGAGGGACAGGGGCCCGCGGCGGTGACCACCGCGGGCACCCCGGACGGCCGGACCGTCACGCTGGCCGCCCAGCGCGGGCACGGGCGCCGTGTCCCGCTGGGCAGGCTGAGGCTGCCGGGCGGAGCCGAGCCGGTGGTCGCGCAGCTGTACCCGAAGGTCGCCCTGTTCGCGGGCGACGACACCTCGGACGCCGGTCTGCTCGGCCGGGTGGCACCGCTCGAGCAGGGCGGCGAATTCGCCGCCGGCACCCGGCTCGTGCCGCCGGTCGCCTTCTGGCACGCCCTGCGCCCCCGGGACGAGCGGTCGTCGGCCGTGCTGCGCGCGCTCACCGACGAGCAGGCCGCCGAAGTACAGCGGGTCACGGCCGCGGCGCTGGCCGAGCGGCGGGAGCGGGAGGCGGCCGCCCGCAAGAGCATCACCCATGACCCGGGCACCGGCGGCGGGCTCGGCGTGCCGACCGCCGACGAGGTCGCCCGCGAGGCCGTGTCCGGCGCCCTGCCCCCTCTCGCCGACGAGCGGATGCTCACCGGCGTCGCCGCCCTGGTCCGTACCGCGCTCGGGATCGCCGAGTCGGCCGCCGCCTTCGCGGCACCGCCCGTGGAACGGCCGCGGCCGGACCGCCGGCGGACCGAGGGCATGTTCGCCGACTACGGTCCGGAACTCGGCGACGACCGCGCCCTGCACGTCGCCACCGCCGGCCTCGCCCGCCTGGGCTCGTGGTGGGGCGGACAGCGGTGGAGCGTGCTGCGTCAGATCCGGTCCGTGAACCACGTGCTGTCCGGCAGGCCCGCCGACGGCAGGCCGCTGCCCGACCGCGAGCGGCTCGCCGCGCTCGCCGGCGGCTGGCACAGCGACGAGCACACGATTCCCGGCATCGGCATGGTGTGGACGCATCTGCTGTCCGTGCTGCGCCCCCTCGCCCACCGCGCCGCCTCGGCGGCCCTGCCCGACGCCGAGCGGGAGGCGCTGCTCCTGCTGTTCGAGGCGATGACCGAGGGACCGCTCGTCACCGCCTGTGGGGACACGCTCCGCGAGATCGTGCTGAGCGAACCCCACGACAAGCAGCAGCGGACCGGGCAGGTACTGCGCCGCGAGGGCCGGACCGTGGTCGTCCTCGGCTGCCAGAGCGTCGACTCCCAGCGCGACCGCGTGGACTGGCTGGCCCTCGACCACGATCCGGCCGGCGCGTTCGGCGCCGTCGCCCACTTCGCGCTGACCGGGGAGACCCGGCACACGCCGCGGATCTCCACCGAGCAACTGGCTACCGTCACCCGGCTGGTCCGGGACAAGGGCGCCGCGCCGTGGCGGCCCGAGGCACCCGCCGCGCTCGCCGCCGCGACCGGCCAGGGGCTGGGTCCCGTGCAGGCCACCGTGCTGCTCGCCGGTCTGCCGGGCCGTCCCGACGCCGAGGTGTCCGCCGTCATCGGGCTGAAGCCACGCCAGGTGGACTTCGGCGACCGCATGCTGGCCCCGCTCGGCGCGGACGGCCGTGCCGAGCTCGTCGCGGCCCTGCTGCCCGAGGACCCGGCCGACCTGTGGACGTCGGGCCCCGACACCGGGGCCGCGGGCCGGGTGTGGGCCGAGCGCCACGGCTCGCTGCTACGCCTGACCGAGGAGCTCGCCGACGGGCTTCCGGTGAGCGCCGGCGCCGCCGAGGCGGTGCTCAACCCCGGGCACACCCCGTGGCTGAGCCGTACCACCGTCCTGCGCCCCGGCCAGGACGGCGACCTGGTCTGGGCCGACCCGGCGGCCGTCCCCGGCCGGCACGACCTGACCGGCGCCGTCGCCGCGCTGTCCCAGCTCGCCTACCACCTGCCGTACGGGCACCCGCTGCGCGCCGCCCTGCCGGCCGGCCTGGCGGCGCTGCGCCGCCGGCTCAGCGACCCGGAGCTGCTGCTCGACCTGGATGTCGCCTGGGCGGAGAAGGGCGGTCCGACCGCCGCCGAACTCCGCAAGGCGTACGGGCTGCCCGCCACGGGCGGCGCCGACGCGTACGGGCGCACCCGGGTCGGCGAGGCGCTCGTCCTGCGTCCCTGGTACGGCGACAGCGAGAGCGTGCTGGTCCGTCCGGCCGCGCTCACCGGCCCCGACGACGACGTCCTGCTGCTCCTCGAAGGCCTGGTCGGTCCTGCGCGGGGTGACGCCCTGCGGTCCCTGCGGACGATCCTCGGCGACGACCTCGGCCGGGCCCTCGCGGCCGGGGCGGGGACGGACGGCCCGACCGGCCACGCCCAGGACCCCCTGGTCAGCGTTCCCGCGCTGGTCACCGAGGTCGCCGGGGCGCAGGGGCTGAGCGAGGACGCGGCGGCGCTGTACCTGCAACTGCTGGCCCTGCCCGACCCCACGGACCGCAACCGCGCCCGCTGGACCGGCTGGAAGCCGGCCCGCCTGAAGAAGGCCCGCGCCGAACTGGCCGCGACGGACCTGGTCGTGGAGGCGAAGCGGCCGCGCGCCGGGCGCACCCTGTTCCTGCCCTGCGGCTGGCACGACCTCAGGTCGCCGGCGCTGCCGGTGGAGACCTGGAAGGAGGGGCTCTACCCGGTGTCCCGCCACGGCGGCCGTACCGTACCGCCGCTTCCGGTGCCCGAGGTGTTCGCCCGCGCCTGGGACCGCGTGTGCGCGGGAGACGCCCCGGCGTACGAGGAGCTGACCACGCGGGCGACCCGCCGCGGGCGCCGCCGATGAGCGGCACCGGCCTGACGGCTTCCCCGACCACCACCCGTACCACCGCCTCTGAGGACCACCGCCGATGACCACCACCCTCGTTCCCGACGCCACCCGGCAGATCGTCCCGCCCGAGGAGCGGTACGCCACCGAACTGGCCTTCCTGGCCGCGTACGACGACGGGCCGCGTCCGCCCGCCTGGCGGCTCACCCCGCGTGCCGTCGTCACGTTCGTCATGGGCAGCGACGGGCGTGCGCTGCGCCTGCCCGACGACGCGGCGGTGCCCGGGGGCGTGCCGCGCCGGCTGGTGGTGGAGGGCAAGTTCGTCGGCGACCGTGCGCTGGTCGAGCGGTGCGTGGTCACGCTCGCGGGTGAGCGCGGCCTGCTGCTCGTCGGCGAGCCCGGCACCGCCAAGTCCATGCTGTCGGAGCTGCTGTCCGCCGCCGTGTGCGGCACCAGCGGGCTGGTCGTGCAGGGCACCGCGGGCACGACCGAGGACCAGCTCAAGTACGGCTGGAACTACGCCCTGTTGCTCGCCAAGGGGCCCAGCCGGGAGGCGCTCGTGCCCTCGCCCGTGCTCGCCGCGATGCGCCGGGGCGCCATAGGCCGGGTCGAGGAGGTCACCCGGTGCCTGCCCGAAGTGCAGGACGCGCTGGTGTCGTTGCTCTCCGAGCGGCGCATCGCGGTCCCCGAGCTGACCGGCACCGAGGACGCGCTCGCGCACGCCGCGCCGGGCTTCAACCTCATCGCCACCGCCAACCTGCGGGACAGGGGCGTCTCCGAGATGTCCGCCGCGCTCAAGCGGCGCTTCAACTTCGAGACGGTGGGCCCGATCCCGGACCTCGACGCCGAGACCGCCCTGGTGCGCCGGCAGGCGCGGGCCGCCGTCGAGCGGGCCGGGGCTGCCTTCCAGGTGGACGACGCCGTCCTGGAAGCCCTCGTCACCGCCTTCCGTGACCTGCGCGAGGGCCGGTCGGCGGAGGGCTGGGAGGTGGAGCGGCCCTCCACGGTGATGAGTACCGCCGAAGCGGTCTCCGTGGCGGGCGCGCTGGGGCTGGCCGCCGCCTACTTCCCGGGGGACCGCGACGTGCTCGGGCTGCTGCCCGGACACCTGCTCGGTGTGGTCCGCAAGGACGACCCGGCCGACGCGGCGCGGCTGCGCGGTTACTGGGACGGGCCCGTGCGGCGCCGTGCCGAGCAGGGCTCCGCCACCTGGCGCACCCTGTGGGACCTGCGCACGGTCCTGGAGGGCTGACGGCCGTGCCCCTCTCCCCCGAGGAAGCCGTCGCGGCCCTCACCGACCCGGCGGCGCCCTACCTCATCGGCGTACGGCACCACGCGCCCTCCCTGGCCGCGGTCGTGCCGGCACTGCTGGACGCCGCGAGACCGGACGTGCTGCTCGTCGAGCTCCCCGCCGAACTGCAGGAATGGCTGCCCTGGCTCGGCCACGAGGAGACCCTCGCCCCGGTCGCCCTCGCCGCCGCGCCAGGCGACGGGGGCGGCGGCCCGGCTTTCTACCCCTTCGCCGACTTCTCCCCCGAACTGGCCGCCGTCCGCTGGGCGGCCCGCCACGCGGTCCCGGTCCTCGCCTGCGATCTGCCACTGGCCGACCGCGCGTGGGGCGCGGACCGGTGCGACCGGGAGCCGGCGGCCGGGGGGCCGGGGCTCGCCGTGGCCCTGCGGTCGCGGCTGACCGGCCGCCCCGGTGAGGACCTGTGGGACCGTCTCGTCGAGGCCACCGCGCCGGGCTCGCCGCCCGAGGCGGTGCGCCGGGCCGCGCTGCTCGCGGGGTGGGCGCTGCGCGAGGACGCGGCGGCCTCGGGCGGGGTCCCGGAGGTGGACCTGCGGCGCGAGCGGTGGATGCGCGCCCGGCTGGCCGAGGCCACGGCGGGTGGCGGGCGGGCGGCCGTGGTGGTCGGTGCCTTCCACGCACCGGCACTGGTGCCGCCGCTCGACGGGGCGGGGCCCGATCCCGTTGCCCGGGCCGGGACCGACTCCGTTGCCCGGGCCGGGACCGGTGACGGTGCCGCCTGGACCACCTCGCTCATCCCCTACACCTACGCCCTCCTGGACGAACGCTCCGGCTACCCGGCGGGCATCCGGGACCCGGAGTGGCAGCACCTGGTCCTCGAAGCGGCGGGCGACCCGGACGCCCTGGAGGAGGCACTGACCCGGGCGGCCGTACGGGTGTGCGCCGCACTGCGGGCCCTCGGTCATCCGTCGGGACCCGCCGACGCGCGGGAGATCAGCCGGCTCGCCGGGGACCTGGCGCGGTTGCGCGGCCTGCCCGCGGCGGGCCGGGGCGAGCTGGTCGAGGCGGTGCAGACGGTGCTGGCGCAGGGCGAGCCGTACGGCAGGGGCCGGGCCGTGGCCCGGGCGATGGAGCGGGTGCTCGTCGGTACGCGCGGCGGGCGCCCCGCGCCCGGCGCGCCGCGCAGCGGCCTCGCCCCCGCCGTGGAGGCGGAGTTGTCGGCGCTGGGCCTGCCCGGGCCGGGCGCCGGCACGCCCGGCGCGGCCCGGGAGCTGCGCCTCGACCCGCTCCGCTCCGGCCTGGACCGCCGCCGGGAAATCCTGTTGCGCCGTCTGACGGTGTGCGGCGTGCCGTACGCGGAGGTGAAGGACGTCGTCGGCGCGGGCGGCGCCGACGCACTGACCTCCCGTTGGGAGGTGCGCTGGACGCCCGCCACCGCGGCCATGCTGGCCACGGCCGGGGTACGGGGGGTCACCCCGGCCCAGGCCGCCGAAGGCCTGCTGCGCGAGCGGCGGCACGCCGAGCGGGACGAGGGCGGGCCCACCGCCGCGCAGGCCCTGCGCGGTCTGGAGCAGGCGGCGGAGTGCGGGCTGCCGGGACTCGCGGACGAGCGGCTCGCGGACATCGCAGGGGTCCTGCCGCAGAGCGGCACCCTTCCCGAACTCCTCGCCGCGCTGGCCCTGTCGGACCGGCTGCGGGCCGGGCACATCGCCGGGCTCGGCACCGACGAGGAGCGCACCGCCCGGGTGGCGGCCGTGGCCGAACTGCTCACCGCGGCCGCGGTGCGCCAGGTGGACGGGCTGACCGGATCGGAGGATCCCGCCGACGCCCAGGCCCTGCTGGCTCTCGCCCACCGGGCCGACCAGCTGGGCGGCATCCGGCTCGCCGACGCCCTCGCCCGCCTGGCCGCGGACGGTTCCCCGCTGATGCGCGGCGCCGCCGGGGCGGTACGCGTGCTGCTCGGGCAGGAGGACGCGCGGGCGCTCGGCGGGCGCGTGGCCTCCTGGGTGGACTCCGCCTGCGACCCGGAGTCCCGGTCCGCGCTGACCGCCCGGCTCACCGGCCTGCTGACCGCCGCCGGCCAGTTGCTGGAGGCGGCGCCTCCCGCCCTGGAGCCCCTGCTCACCCGCGTGTCGGTCCTCGGCGACCAGGACTTCCTCGACCGGCTGCCCGCGCTGCGGGGCGGTTTCGACACACTCAGCCCGGCCGCCCGCGACCGTCTGATGGCCGCCGTCGAGGAGCGGCTGGACACCGACCTTCTGGCGGACACCGGGGACGTCGACCCCGCGGCTCTCGCCACCTGGACACGCGCGGACCTGGCCGCCCGCGAGGTGCTGCGGACGAGGGGCCTGCTTCCGCCGCCGACGCGCCCGGACGAGCAGTCCGGGCCGGTGGCCGACGCGTGCACCTCGTCCGGCACGGCCGCCGGGCGGCACCGGCCGGCCCCCGCCGACCGCTGGCGTCTGCTGCTGGGCCGCCGCACGGACCGGCTGCCCCGGCCGGCGGCCGCCCTGGCCACCGCGCTGGACGAGCTGTACGGGGGCGGACGCGGCGAGGGCAGCCGGGGCGACCTCACCGGCGGTGGCCGGGGCGGGCGCGAGGTGCCGTACCCGGGGGTGCGAGAGTGGTCGGAGGAGCTGGCGGCGCTGTTCGGGCCGGGTATCCGGGAGGAGGTGCTGGCGGCGGCCGCCGCGGCGGGCCGCCGGGACGTGTTCACCGAGTTCGACCCCGACGCCGTACGGCCCTCGGTCGACCTGCTGCGCAGTGTGCTGCGGCATGCGGGCGGGCTGCCCGAGGCCCGGCTGGCCGCGCTGCGTCCGCTCGTGCGGCGCCTGGTCGACGCCCTGACCCGGCAGCTGGCCACACGCCTGCGCCCCGCCCTGCACGGCACGGCTCTGCCCCGCCCCAGCCGGCGCCCGGGCGGCGGCCTCGACCTGTCCCGCACGCTGCGGGCCAACCTGCCGGCCGCGCGGCGCGGACCGGACGGCACCGTCCAGGTCGTCCCCGAGCGGCCGGTCTTCCGCACCCGTGCCCGGCGGGCAGCCGACTGGCGTCTGGTCCTGGTCACCGACGTGTCCGGGTCGATGGAGGCGTCCACGGTCTGGGCCGCCCTCACGGCCTCCGTGCTGGCCGGGGTGCCCACCCTGTCCACGCATTTCCTGGCCTTCTCCACCGAGGTCATCGACCTCACCGACCATGTCGAGGACCCGCTGTCGCTGCTGCTCGAGGTGAGCGTGGGCGGCGGCACGCACATCGCGGCGGGGCTGCGGCACGCCCGCGAACTGGTGACCGTGCCCTCCCGCACCCTCGTCGTGGTCGTCAGCGACTTCGAGGAGGGCTACCCGCTCGGCGGGCTGCTCGCCGAGGTCCGCGCCCTGGTCGGGGCCGGCTGCCACGTGCTGGGCTGCGCGAGCCTCGACGACACCGGCCGGCCCAGGTACTCCACCGGCGTGGCGGGGCAGCTCGTCGCGGCGGGGATGCCCGTCGCCGCCCTCAGCCCGCTCGAACTCGCCCGCTGGGTAGGGGAGAAGATCGCATGAACCCGGACCTCCCTCCGGTCGCGCCGTCCGTGACCGCCGAACTCGTCGGGGCGTTGTCACCCCGGCTGCGCAAGCGGCTCGACGCGGGCGTCACCAAGCTCGCCGCCCGGCCCACCGCCGTCGACGGCGACACCGTGCGCATCGCCGTCGACGACGACACCCACATCGAACTGCACGCCCCCGGCGGCACGGTGACCACCGCGGACGCGATCCGCTGCGGGTGTCTGCTGGCCCCCGGCTGTCTGCACCGCGCCGCGGCGGCGTCGGCCGCGCCGATCGCCGACACGGAACAGGCCGGCACCGCCGCCGAACCCGAGGAGCCGACCGGAGCGGACATGACGCGGACCCCCGCGCAGCCGGAGACGGCCACCGCCGGGCAACGCGCCGCCGCCCGGGCCGTGCACGAGGCGTCGGCGGCCGTGCTGGACGCGGGCACGGACGGCGCGGGAGCGGTACTCCAGGCGGAACTGCTGCGCGCCGCGCACACCGCGCGGCTGGCGGGCCTGCACCGGGCCGCCGCCTCGGCGGTCGCCGCGGTCACGGCGGTGCGCGCGGCCCGCTCGGCCGATCCGGCGTACCGGCTCGCCGATCTGGTCGCCGCGCTGCGCGAGCTCCTGTCCGTCGCGCACCGGCTGCCGTCCGCGACCGGCCCGGACCTTCAGGCCCTGCGCGGCACCGTGCGGCAGCCCTACACCCCGGACGGTTCGCTGCGGCTGTACGGCCTCTTCTCCGAACCCGTCCTCACCGCGACCGGCTACGCGGGCGCCGTCACCTGGACCGCCGACGCCGACGGCCGTCTCTACACGGTCCCGGACGTCGCCCCGGGCGGGCCGGGGCGGGCCGTGGGCGCGGCCGACCGCGCCGTACGCATCGGCGACACGGCCCTGACCCACCGCGAATTGTCGCGGGCCGGCCTCGCGGTGTCCGGGGCCACCGTCTCACCGACGGGTCGGCTGGGCGCGGGTGCGGGGGTACGGGCGGTCCGCGCGTCCGGCGCCGGCTGGAGCGACGAGCCCCTGGACCGGCTCTGGGCGGTACCCGTCGCGGACCAGGTCACCCGAGCCCTGAACGACGACCACGACCTGCTCTTCCTGGACGTCACCCTCACCGGCACGGTCCGCGAGGCCGCGGGCGACTGTCTGCTGGCCGACTGCGGCGGCCGCACGCTCCGGCTGGCCGCCGCCCACGACCACCCCGCGCTCCCCCACCGCGACAACCTCCGCCTGCTGGCCGCGGCCCGGGGCAGCCGGCTCCGGATCGTCGCCCGTCTCACGCCGGCCCCGCAGCCCCGCGCCCTGCTGCTCGCCGCCGAACACCCCACGCGTCCGGGCACGCACGTGGACCTCGGCCTCGACCACCTCCAGCAGGCCGACCTGCCCACCGGGGCGCCCCCGCCGGCCGGACGGGCCGCTCCCGTCCCGGACGCGGCCCCCCTCCACCTGCTGCGGCGCCGCGTCCACCAGGCGGCCTCCGGCGGGCGCCGTGTGCTGGCCTTCCCCGGGGAGGGGAACGGCGACGGCCGGCGCCTGAGCCACCACGGGCTGACGACCGCGGCCGACCTGCTCGCCGAGCTGCGGTCGGCCGCCGCGGACCGCACCCGTGACCCCTTCGGCCGCCTCCTCCCGGCCGACACGTCCCGCTTCGCCCACGCCTGGCTGGCCGCCGCCCTCTACACCGATGAAGTGGACCGATCGCTCTGCGCCGCCGCGTGGGATGCGTGAGGCCGGCGCCCGCACACCACCCCGTTCGGCCGGCCGCTGCCTCGTACCGGCACGGTCCATCCCGGCCGGCGCCGATTCGAGGGGCGGCAGGCCGGGCACAACGGGCGGTGACGGTTGTGCCTGCCATTTCTATGATGGTGCCGGTTGATGAATGACCGTCAACTCACGGGGGAGGGCCGCACCTTGGTGACGGGGACGGGGCAGGTTCGTGTGGTGTCACGGGAGGGGAGCGTGTGGGGCGCGGGCGTCCTGTTGTCCGACTGGGCGGTGACCTGTGCACACGTAGTGACGGCCGCCGTCGGGCGGCCGGGCGCGCACGGCGACGTCGTGTGGCTGGACATGCCGGGCAGCCGGAACCCACCGGTCAAAGGCGTGGTCCTCGAGGACGGATGGCGCCCGGCACCCGTGGACGCCAAGGATGGAGCACTGGCATCGCACATCGACCTGGCTGTGCTCGCTCTGCCCGAGGGCCGGCCGGCGGAGTGGCAGAGCGCGTCGCTGGCGCCGGCCGGCCCCGAGCCGGGACGGAGATTACGGGTCATGGGCTACCCGCCGGGATCGGAAGGCGGCGTCTGGGTCTCGGCCGAGATCGCCGGACCGGGCGGTCTGCATTCCCGCTGGGTGCAGTTGGACGGTCTCTCGCCGGTGGGCGCCAGGGTGGAGCGTGGTTTCAGCGGTGCACCCGTGTGGGACACACGGACAGCCTGCTGTGTGGGCCTGCTGACGGCGGCGATGGTCGATCCCGCCACGCATGTCGCCTGGATGGTTCCGGCCGAGGCGATGGCCGAGTGCTGGCCGGCGCTGTCGGCCGCCCCTGTGCCGGCTCCCCGGCCGCCGAAGAACGAACCGCCTGCGGTGGCGACTTTGTTCATGATCACCGACGGCCTCCTGAGAGTGCCGCAGATCGAAGGGGACGGCGGTCGTACACTACGCGATCTGCTGCCGGAGACGATCCGCCACCAGGTGTACGAACATCCCGAGTCACGGCTGCGGTTGTTCCGCATCGTGCAGGCCTGTTCGCGCTTCCCGTACGGACGTGAGGCGCTGATCGAGGCGGTCTCCTTGCTCGGCGGCTCGTCCACGGCGACGCTCGACGCGCTCGACACACTGCGCAGGTCCTGGAGAGCCCCCGACGGAGAGAGGGGCGGAGGCCTCTGATGGTTTCCGGCCACTGGGGGAGGCGTGAGTGGGCACCCCTGCGCCTGCTCCTGGAGGCGTTGGAGCAGGTCCGGGTTCTGCAAGACCCCCAGGTGCTGAGGGACTGCATCCAGTGGGTGGGCGGTTCGCTGGGTATCGCACTGGACGTCCATGAAGGGCCGTACAGACGCGTCTGGCTCATGAACCTGCTGCTGGCACTGCGCGAGCACCCTCGTGGACTCCGGACACTCGAGGCCTGGATCGGGCTACTGGCACCCCAGACACACGACCTGAACCGCCTTCGGGTCGCCATCGCCGTCTCCGAGGTGCCGCTGTTCCCCGCCAAGGACTGGGAGCGGCTGCTGGACCTTCTCCGTGACTTCCCACCGCGGGATCTGGGCGAGATCTACGAGGAGTTGTTCTACAGCCGCGGTGAACCCCTTTCGCCCGAGGACTCGGAGGACCCTCTGTTCGTGGTGCTGCACGCGGCCACGCTGAACTGCGTACCCGGAGCCCCGCATCCCTGTGTCGAGCTGGTGGCACGCCTCGCCGAGATCGCGGAGGGCCCCTGCGCCGAGGGTCTGCGGGCCTGGGCGAAGGAACACGAGCAGTCCCCTCATGGGCTCGGATCTCCGGCGGCGGTACCGCTGCCGGAGGCGGCGGCCGACCAGGATCCGCCCGTGGCGGACAGGAGTGAGAGCACTGCCTGCGACTTCGGGCAGGACACTTGGTCACCAGCCGCGTGTCTGACGATCCGCATCCGGTACAAGGCGGACGACGCGGAGGGCAGCACTCGGGTGCTGATCTCCTCGTGGCGGCAAGTCACCCGCCGCGGCGGACTGGCGTTCCGCGGCGAGGACGTCGTCGTCGTCGAACAGGACGCCGAAACCACGGTTCAGGCGCTTGTCGAGGAGGCCGAGAGCGGATGGGCACATCGTTATCAGGAGGACCTCGCTCTTGAATTCTTCCTGCCCCACGACCTCCTGCATCTCCCGGTGGAGCGTTGGCCCAAGAAGCCCTTTCACCGAGCCGGAGCGGCTCTGGGAGAGGATCACCCCGTCATGGTGCGCAGCCTTGACCGACTGGAACGGCGCGCGATGCACCGCAACTGGCAGAAGAACTGGCTTTCGGCGCTGGCCAAGGCAGACGGCCGCGTTCACTGGTTCCCGGACGACAACCGCGGGCTGCTGCGCACCGACCCCCCTGCCGTCGTCGTGCTGAGCACGCCACCGCGGACGGATGCCGACGCGGCGGGCGGCGACGAACTGGACCATGCTCTGCTCGCCGGTGCGGGCATCGTCGTCTGGGACCGCAGGGAGCGGCCGGACCCCTCGTTCCGTACGCACCTGACGGAATTTTTGGGCGGAAGCGACCTCAGACGGTTACCCGCTGTGGTGCAGGCGTTGCGCATCCGGGCCTGGAACGGGGATGCTGGTGAGGGTTCTGCTGTCGGTTGCCATCTAGCTCTGCTTTGGGACGATCCCTTTAGGCTTCCTGTGGCGCCGGGGAGCGGAGCGCCGGGGTCGTCCCCCAGAAGGGGGTCTGGCCATCATGCGTCCGGATGACATGCCGCAAGCCACCTCCGCGGAACCCGCAGACGACATCGCTCCGCCTGCCGACTCCCCCCCGGACGGCGACGGGACGCCCCGGTGGTGGATCTACCGGGGGACGGGAGAGCCCCAGCACGACCTCGATCTGGCCCGCGTACTGCCCCCGCCGCCCCCGTGGCGCCGCTTCGACGGCGGCCCCCTGCTGCGGCGTCCTCCCGCCGACGAAGCGGAGGCGCAGCGTCGCCTGGGAAGCGTCGGGACGCACCGCTTCGCCACGTCCGCGACACGTCGGCGCGAAGTCGACATGGTCAATGCCGCTTTACTGCTGAGGCGCCCCTTATTGGTGACGGGCCGTCCCGGTACGGGTAAGTCGTCCCTGGCCTATCGGGTGAGCAGGGAGCTCCGCCTGGGGCGGGTACTGCGCTGGCACATCACCAGCCGCACCACGGTTCGGTCCGGCCTGTACGAGTACGACGCGATCGCCCGTGTTCAGGACGCTGCCGCGGTGCAGGCGGCACGAGGCGGCGGCACCGAAGCGGACGCGGCGACCATGACGGGCCGCTCCGAGAACAGCCTGCCCGATCTCGGAAGCTATCTCCAACTCGGGCCACTGGGAACCGCGTTGCTGCCGTATGCTGCTCCCCGCGTCCTTCTCGTCGACGAGTTGGACAAGAGTGATTTCGACCTGGCGAACGACCTGCTGAGCATCTTCGAAGAGGGCCTCTTCATCATTCCGGAACTGCTGCGAGCTCGGAAGCACCATCCGCGCGTCACCGTCATGACGGACGACCAGAGCGAGGCCGAGATCAGCGGTGGCGCGGTGAAGTGTCACGCCTTCCCCTTCGTCGTCATGACATCGAACGGGGACCGTGACTTTCCCCCAGCCTTTCTCCGCCGCTGCCTGGTACTGCGCATGGAGGATCCCGGCAGCGACCAGTTGGCTGCCGTCGTGGCCGCCCACTTCGGCACGGACGTGGCTCAGCGAGTGAGCAATGAGCTCATCCAGCGCTTCCTCGACCGCCGCAGAGAGGGGCGCATGCTCAGCGTCGACCAACTCCTGAACGCGGTCTCGCTCGCCACCTCGGACCGAGTCTACGGACATGACGAGTCGGTTCACGCGGTGGTGGACGCCCTCTGGCACCGGTTGGACGGAGCCGAAACGAGGGCGCCATGACGTCCTCGCACCATGACGGGCCATCACCGAACCCTTCCGCCCCGTCGGGCGGCTGCTCCGGCAAGCCGGACATCGCTTGGTCGGAGCTGGCGGATGCGCTCTATCTGGCGGGCTGGTTCGAAGAATCCGACCCGCAAAGAGACTGGGTACCGCCGCCTTCCGCGGCGTCACCGGAACCGCGTCCAGCACGGGCCACCGCGGCCGGTCACACCGCAGGTCCGCGGACCTCCACGCCCGAGGCGGCCTCGGAGCGCGCTCCGGTGGACCGCGGCCTCCCGGCCGACCGCAAGCCGACGGCACGCCTCACGGCATCCTTCGCCGGACAGAGCGCCGGCCGGGCCGTGAACGCCCGGCTCGGCGAGCAGCCTCCCGTGTCACGGTGGGGGCCAGGGGCGGCAGTCGCCGACGTCCCCCCGGTCGGTCTGCCGGACGAGCTCGCGCTGACGTCGTCGTTGCGCATTCTGCGCCTGAGTCGTCCCTCCCCCGTCGCCCGGCGTCTGGACGAGGAAGCGACGGCCTCGCACGCGGCCGCGGCCGGTCTGTGGCTGCCCCAGTGCGTCCCCGCCGACGAGCGCCTCGTCGACCTGACAGTCCTCGTCGACCACGGCCCCTCCTATGCGGTGTGGAACCGTCTCGCGTCGGACCTGTGCACCGTGTTCGAGCGGAGCGGGGCCTGCCGCCGCATGTCGGTCCTGACCTCGGACGTCGCGGCTCGGGGCGCGGAACTTCGGCGGGCTCACGAGACGGTGCCCGGCGGGGGAACCACGACCGGCGGGGACGGACGTTCCGTGGTCGTCGTGATCACCGACGCCGGCTCCGCCGGCTGGCGCGACGGGGACGCGTCCTTGGCCCTGTACCACCTGTCACGGCGTGCGCACGTGGTCGTCATCAGCGTGCTCCCCCAGTCGCACTGGGATGTGACGCTGCCGTCGGTCGCCCGCACCGCACTGCAGCCGACGCAGCCCGTCGCCACGAACCGGCATCTTCGCCTGCTGCACAGCGCGCGCATGCGGCATGTTCCGGACGGCACCGTTCCGATACCCGTCCTGGAATTGAGCCCCGATTCCTTGCGGCGCTGGGCGACCATGGCCACGTCGGCCCACGGTCGGCATGAAATGGCCGCCATGCTCACCGGGCCGGACGGGGATCGCGGAGCGCCGCAGAACACGGATCCCCGAGTGACGGCGGAGAGCGGATCGGAACCCGGCGTCTCCGCCAAGGACCAGGTGGCCCGATTCCGGGCACTGGCGTCGCCCCACTCGTTTTCTCTGGCCTGCCGGCTTGCCGCTGCTCCATTGAATATGCCAGTGATGAGACTCATCCAGGCCGCGCACCCCAAAGCACAGTGGTGGCATCTCGCGGAAATCCTCTATTTCGGCATCATCGTTCCGGTCGCGACGGATGTCGAAGTGCCCGAGCGAGTCTCGTTCGATTTCCCCGGGCAGGTGCGGGAAGAGCTGCTGGGCCTGGGCACAAGGCTGGACACGGCACGAGTGCTGCAGGACGTCGAGGAGTACCTCGCCCCGCGTCTGGCATACCGGCACCCGGGCGGGGCCGCGCTGGTGGCCTGGCAGCCGACGGCCACCGTCCCGCAGCTCACCGAGGAGACGGCGCCGTTCGCCCGACCGGTGCAGGTCGCCCTCCGCATGCTTTCGGGGCCCTATCTGGAGCGGGCGCACGGGCTGGAGATGGCTTTGGAGGTGGTCCCCGCGCGTGCCCTGCGTGCGGAGGGGTTAAGCCTCAGTGCCGTCGAATCGGCGTCGACAGACAAAACCGATAGTGTTCATCCTGTGACTGAGTGCGACGAGTCGACGGTGGGTGAAGCGGATGGCGTTCCGCTCCCGCCGGCACGGCCCGCGGTGCCGCCGGAAGTCCAACCCACCCCCTCGACGGCCGTGGGGCCGCCGACGCCTCCAGGAGGTCCTGTGTCCGTCGATCAGCGCCCGCGACCGGACTCGCCGCTCCTCAAGAGCCTGCCGTCGAAGCTGTGGGGCAACGTTCCGCAGCGGAACAGGAATTTCACGGGGCGCGAGGAACTATTAGAGCAATTGATGCAGCGTCTGACAGTGAACGACGTGACATCAGTATTGCCGGAGGCAATACATGGAATGGGAGGCGTAGGGAAATCACAAATCGCCATCGAATACATCTACCGACACGGGAAGGATTATGGCCTTGTTTGGTGGATCCCTTCCGAGCAGAACAATAAAATAATCCAATCCCTGATCGAACTCGGCGAACGCATGGGTCTGCAAGCGGGCCCGGAGACAGCCGCAGTGCGGACAGTTCTGGAATCCCTGAAAGCTGGATACCCGTATTCAAACTGGCTTCTGGTGTTCGACAACGCCGAGGATCCGATCGAAGTAATCAAATTCTTCCCAAAATCGGGGCCGGGACGCATCATTGTGACGTCTCGAAACGTTCAGTGGGCCACAAGGGCCAGTTCGCTCGAGGTAAATGTGTTCAATCGCGATGAGAGTGTGGCGCTGCTGCGCCGCCGTAGTCCGGATATCCCTGAGGACGCGGCCGATCGGCTGGCCGAGTCCCTGGGGGATCTGCCCCTGGCCGTCGAGCAGGCGGCCGTCTGGCTGGCCGAGACCGGCATGCCGGTCCAGCAGTACCTCGAGTTGTTCGACGAGAAACGGGCAGAGATCCTGCGAGTGGCACCGCCCCCGGACTACGAAGTGCCTGTCGCCGCGGCGTGGAACGTGTCACTGGAACGTCTGCGTCAGGAGCACCCCGCCGCCCTCCAGCTCCTCCAGGTCTGCGCGTTCTTCGCGCCGGAACCCATTCCGTGGGATTGGTTCTCGGCCGTTCGTAACGTATCGGTTCCGACGGCACTCCAGTCGGCTCTGGATGATCCGATCAAGCTCGGCAAGGCAGTACGGGAGATCGGACGGTACGCACTGGCCCGTATCGATCACCGCCAGAACACCATTCAACTCCACCGCCTGGTCCAGCGCGTTCTCGTGGAACAGATGACGCCTCAGGAAGAGGCCCAGATGCGGCATGGAGCCCACGAGCTCCTGGTGCGCGCGGACCCGAAGAACCCGCAGTGGCCCTCACGGTGGACTCTCTACTCCGATCTCCTTCCGCATGTGTATGCCACGCGGGCGGACGAATGCGATGACCCGTGGACACGGCGTCTGGTGCTGAACGAGCTGCGCTTCCTGCTGGCCCGGGGCGACTACGACGCCTGTGCGGAGTTCACCGACCAGGTCAGGCGGCGCTGGCTGGAACAGCTGGGCCGCGATCACGAGGACACGCTCGCCGCGGACCAGGTGTACGCCGAGGTGCTGCGGAAGCACGGACAGTACGAGGACGCCTACCGGCTGCAGAGCGACCTGGTCGAGCGTTTCCGGCGGGTTCTCGGCGAGCGTCACGAGGAAACCCAGCTCGCGCTGAGCCAGCTGGCGATCAACCTGCGCCTGCGTGGTGATTTCTACGGGGCTCGGGACATGGACCAGCAGGCCTACGAGACCTCACTGCGGGAATTCGGCCCTGACGAGCCCATCACCCTTCAGGCGGCTCACAACTACGCCGTCAGTCTCCGCCTCACCGGCGACGTGCAGCAGGCGTACGAACGCGACGAGGACACCTGGCAGCGCCGTGTCGAAGTCATCGGCGAGGACCACGTCTACACGCTCGGCACCCTGAACTCCTCCTTCGTCGACCTCCAGGAGCTCGGACGCTACGTGGAGGCCCTGGAGGGGCAGGAACAGCTCGCCGCACGCGCCAGCCTCCTGCTGGGCGAGGAGCATCCGTCCACCATCCTGTTCCTGCGGGAGCTGTCGGTGACAAGGCGCAAGGTCGGTGACCATCAGGGCGCCTACGAGCTCTCCTTCAAACTCCTGCCGGTGGTGGAGAGCCGCTTCGGCCCCGAGTCGAACGAATACATGCGCACGGCGCTGAACCACGCCACGGATCTGCGGCAGACCGGGGACCTGGAGGCCGCGCGCGCCCTGGGCGACAAGGCGATGACCCTGTGCCGCGAGACGCTGGGGCCGACGCATCCCCATACGTACGCCACCTGCACCAACCTGGCGGTGACGCTCCGTCTGCTGGGGAGGGTGGAGGAAGCCCGGGAACTGGACGAGGAGGCCGTGGCCGGGCTGAAGGAGGGGCTGCGGCCCGATCACCCGAGGACCCTCCTGGCCCGCACCAACCTGGCGAGTGACTATTTCGCCCTCGGGCGCCCGCAGGACGCGCTGGCGCTGGACGAGGAAACCGCCGCGCTGTCCGCTCAGATGAAGGGGGACAAGGATCCGGCGACGCTCGCCGTACGGCTCAATCTGTCGTACGACCTGACGGCGGTGGGCCGCCGGGAGGAGGCCGAGGCCCTGTACAAGAAGACCGTCGGCTCTTTCGTCAAGATCCTCGGAGAGGAACACCCCGCCACGCGCGACGCGCAGTCGGGCTTGCGGGCCAACTGTGACATCGATCTGCTCAATGTGTAGGCGGGCCTGAGAGCCAGCGTGCCAGCGTCTCGGCGTGTACCACGGTGCCGTCGCGGCCGAGAGCCTCCTGGAGTACCCGGACCGCCTCCGGGCGCTCCAGGAGGAGGCGTGTCCATGGCTCGTCCCCTCGGTGGGGACACCGTTCCACGGACAGCGCGAGACCTGTCCACGCGGTGACGTCGCAGGGATCGGCTCGCAAGGTCCTGCGGTACTCCGAGACGGCTTCGCAGCAGAGCCCTCCCGCCGCGGCCGCATCACCCGCCGTGGCGCCGGGCAGGTCCGCAGGGCCGCCGCCGGCGCGGAGAACGCCCGACACCTCGGCGAACAGCTCCGGTTCCGTGAGCCGGAGCCGGACCAGTGCGGTACGTACATCCGGCCGGACGTCCGACAGCCGGGGAGCCAGTCCGGCCTCAGGCAGCGACGGGGGTGCCCCGCCACGCCGCCAGGCGTCCATGAGCGCCTCCACGGACGCGCGGGGCAAGGTCATGTGGCGAGCACGCCAGACAGACCTCCGGTCCGCGACCCGCCACGCGGCCAGGCTGTCCGCCTGTTCGGGAACGGACACTGCGCGCCAGTTCCGTAAGAGATGTGCCAGGCCGTCGACCACCCGATGCCCGGCAGAGGTGAGCCCTCGGCCCGTACGCAGGACGGGCAGGGCCGCTCGTAGCTGATGGACCGCCAAGGCGTACTCGAACCAGGCGCCCTCGCAGCCGGCGGCCGGGCCGGCCTTCGTGGCGCCGAGCCAGAACCGGGCCACGCCGCCGAAGGCGTGAGCGCCGTGCAACAGGCCGAGAAAGGGACGCGGATCAGCGCGCCAAGGAGCGAAGTATCGTTCCTCCTGTTCCTCCTCCTCCGGCTGGTACAAGCAGGTCAGCGTCATGAGGGCATTGAGCTGCTGGTGACGCGCCTCGTGTACGAGGGTCGCCGCCAGTTCCACCGGGTCCAAGGGCGGGGAGAGCAGTATCTGACCGAAGGCGTCGGAGTGCGAGGCGCTGCTCGTCCTGCGGCGTTCCGGACCGGGCAAGGGAACGAGTGACCGAACCATGCCGGCCACGGTCACGGCCTCCCGCGGCGCGCATTCCAGCACGAGGCGCCAGGACTCGGCCAACAGCCGCAGCCAGCGCCGTCGACTCTCCGGCGACAGCGGTTCGACCGGTCTCCGGCCCCGGAAGTCCCGGTACGGTGAGACGGAATCGACCGTCACCCGCAGCTCCCCGTGCTCTTCCCGTGCCGAAATCCGCGATACGGGAAACCAGCCGGGACCCTCTCGCGCCGGCTCGCGCGGCAGAACGACGGAGCCCTCCGGACCGGTAACGCACCATCCCTCCTGGGAGCGATGCACCCGAGCCGTCATCCGCCCGCGCCGCCAGGGCCCGGCGGCCACCCCCAAGGAAGGCAGCCACAATTGGCCGTCCACGACCGCAGCTTCAACAGTCATCGATTCCTGGGTCTGGACACAGACCGCAGCGGTGAGGGATGCGAGGAAATCGCCCACCGCGGCCAGCCTGTCGAGCCGCGACGCCGTTCCGTCACCGGCCGCCGGTGCCGCCCGCAGCAACCGGAAACAGGTTCCGGCGACGGCTGGATCCCGCAACACGTTCTCCACTGCCTCGGGACACATCTCCTGGAGTCGGCAGAGCTGCTCCCACTGGTCGTGTATCCGGGCCACCGCGGTCCGATCCTCCCCGTTTTCGACGGGGGAGACATCGCGCAGGGCCTTGAGCGCCAGCAGCAGGCGACTGCGCTGTGCACTCTGCAACAACTGCACCTCCGCAGGACCGACTTCACCGCTGGCCACGGCCCACAAGGACTCGTCCGAGAGCTCATGGATGCCCAGGGAAGTCCGGCTGCCCACTAGGCGTCCGGGAAATCGGCTTCTGGGGCGGGACGGCGCTGCGAGCAGCCGTGCCTTCCTCTCGCCGCGGGTTCTTCGGGCAGCGCGGATGCCATGGATTCATGCTGGCCGTCGTATGAGTACATACGGGCGGTTGACCGGGTGCTCTCGAGCACGGCCGCGACAGAGGCCGCAAGAACGGGATCCTCGCTCGTGCCCAGCTCCCTCAGGCTCATTCGGGAGAGGTCGGCAAGAGGGGTGTCCGCGACCTGCTCGGAATATGCCATACCAACGATGCCCCCTGCCGACACGACCCACGAGTCTCCCGTCCTATTCATGGTGACCGAGGTGTGGCCGATGCGGAAGACCGAGCGTCTGAGCCAGCAATCGTTTTTGGCCCGTCGGGCGACACGGCTGATCAAGGACAAGTGGACGCCTGACAGCACCACTTTCCCGCACTGGACCGCCGCGGCCGCCGAACCGCCGCTGGATCAGGACTGCCCGCCCGCCAGGAACGTCATACGCACCTTGCGTTCTGTGTTGTCCCGGTTCGTGTCCACCAGGCACACCGACTGCCACGTGCCCAGTTCGAGTCGCCCGCCGAGCACCGGGAGGGTCGCGTGCGGGGGGACGATCGCGGGGAGGACGTGGTCGCGGCCGTGGCCGGGGCTGCCGTGGCGGTGCTGCCAGCGGTCGTCGGCGGGAAGCAGGGTGTGCAGGGCGGCCAGGAGGTCGTCGTCACTTCCGGCTCCCGTCTCGATGATGGCGATGCCCGCGGTCGCATGCGGGACGAAGAGGTTCAGGAGGCCGTCGCGGCCGGCCGCCACCTCGCCGAGGAAGGCCTCGCAGTCGCGGGTGAGGTCCACGACCCGCTCCCGGGAACCGGTGGGGACGTGCTGCACGCGTGTGGTGAAGGCATCTGACATGCCCCCATCCTGACCCATGCGCCGGGTTCCACACGTCAGCGGTCGCGCGCTCAGGTGTCAGGGAAGATGCCCGGCCGCCCCACTGTTCGTACAAACGTGAACAACACGCGTGAGGTCGACGTGGTCGTCACAGGCGCCGGACAGGCGGGTCTGTCCAGCGCCTACCACCTGCGGCGCACGGGCTTCGAGCCGGACCGCGACTTCGTCGTGCTCGACCACTCCCCCGCTCCCGGCGGCGCCTGGCAGTTCCGGTGGCCGTCGCTGACGTACGGCAAGGTGCACGGGATGCACTCCCTGCCGGGGATGGAGCTGACGGACGCCGATCCGGCGCGGCCGTCGGCCGAGGTCGTCGGGGAGTACTTCGCCCGGTACGAGCGGACCTTCGGCCTGCGGGTGCGCAGGCCTGTCGACGTACGTGCCGTGCGCGAGGGCGAGGGCGGGCGGCTGCTGGTGGAGACCTCGGACGGCGCGTGGTCGACGCGGGCGCTGATCAACGCCACCGGCACCTGGGACCGGCCGTTCCGGCCGCGCTACCCCGGTCAGGAGAGCTTCCGGGGACGGCAGTTGCACACCGCGCAGTACGCGGGGCCCGAGGAGTTCGCCGGGCAGCGGGTGGTCGTGGTGGGCGGGGGCGCCTCGGGCACCCAGCACCTGCTGGAGCTCGCCCCCTACGCGGCCGCCACCACCTGGGTCACGCGACGGCCGCCCGTCTTCCGCGAGGGGCCGTTCGACGAGGACGCGGGCCGCGCCGCGGTCGCACTGGTGGAGGAGCGGGTGCGGCAAGGGCTGCCGCCCAGGAGTGTGGTCTCGGTCACGGGACTGCCGCTCAACGACGCCATCCGGCAGGGTCTGCGGGACGGCGTCCTGGACCGGCTGCCGATGTTCGACCGCCTCACCCCGGACGGCGTGGAATGGGCGGACGGCCGGAAGATCACCGCCGACGTCATCCTGTGGGCGACCGGCTTCCGTGCCGCCCTCGGCCATCTGGCGCCGCTGCGGCTGCGCGAGCCGGGCGGCGGGATCCGGGTCGAGGGGACGCGCGCGGTCGCCGACCCGCGTGTCCACCTCGTCGGGTACGGGCCGTCAGCCAGCACCGTCGGGGCCAACCGGG
The DNA here is from genome assembly GCF_040610035.1 of Streptomyces sp. NPDC004542. NCBI lineage: Bacteria > Bacillati > Actinomycetota > Actinomycetes > Kitasatosporales > Streptomycetaceae > Streptomyces > Streptomyces sp. NPDC004542. Next base: position 33,417 of record NZ_JBEXLP010000017.1, on the reverse strand, counting down.
CGGGACGTTCGGCCGTGCGGGACATCGCACGGCTGCTGGCGACGGAGTCCGTCGCCGCGTGACCGCACGCCGGCTCACTGCGGTGACTGCAGCGGTGACTGCGGCAACCGGGGCGGCTGCTGCGCGGGCACACCGGGCGAGGACCGTTGCGCCGGGGCGGGACTCGACGGCCGCGCCTTGCCCTGCTGGAGCGCGTCGAACTCGGCCACATTGCGCTGGTGCTCGGCGTAGTCGGTGGTGAAGCGGGTGTCGCCGGGTTTGACCGTGACGAAGTACAGCCAGTCGCCCGGCTCCGGGTTGATCGCCGCCCGCATCGCGTCCTCGCCCGGGTTGTCGATCGGCGTGGGCGGCAAGCCCATGCGCTGGTAGGAGTTGTAGGGGCTCTCGATACGGGTTTCGTCCGGGGAGACCCGGGCGGACCTGCGGTTCAGGGCGTAGTCGATGGTGGAGTCCATCTGCAGCGGCATGCCGCGCTGGAGCCGGTTGAGGACGACCCGGGCCACCTTGCCCATGTCGGCCTTGGTGGCGGCCTCGGCCTGGACGATGCTCGCGACCGTGACCGTCTGGTAGACGTTCATCGCGTTGTGCTGCGCACCGGCGGCGACCGGCGCCCCGTTGTACTTCTTGTTGGCGGCGTCGACCATGAACTGCAGCAGGGACTGCGGGGTCGCCTTCTCGTCGATCGGGTAGGTCGCCGGGTAGAGGTACCCCTCCGGGTTGCCCTGGGCCTCGTTCGGCAGCTTCAGGGTGGCCTTCCCCACGGACTTCCGGGTGGTGCCGGCGGGCAGGGCGAGGGCCTTGTCGACGGCGTCGTAGACCTGGCTCGCACGCGCGCCCTCCGGGATCACCAGGGTTCTGGTCCGGGTGGTGCCGGCTTCCTCACCCCGGCCGAGCAGCGGCACCGCCACGGCGGTGCCGGCCAGGACGGCGCCGGTCACGACGAGGGCGATCCGGCCCCGGCGTGTCAGTCGGGTGGTTCTCCGTGGCGGAGTCTTCGTCTGCATGCGGGCACGGTAGCTTGCATATCGTCATAAACCCGGCATATCTGAAGTCGAACGGCATATCTTCAGCTGGTCGGTTCCAGTTGCGCGTCCCGTCGGACGAGGGCCGCGTACCGCCCGTCCAGTTCCAGCAGTTCCTCGTGCGTCCCCCGTTCGGCCACCCGCCCGGAGTCCAGCACCACGATCTGGTCGGCGGTCTGGACGGTGGACAGGCGGTGGGCGATGGTGAGCGTCGTCCGATTGGCCGACAGGGCGTCGATGGCGTCCTGGACGGCGGCCTCCGTACGGGTGTCCAGGGCGCTGGTCGCCTCGTCGAGGATGAGCACCGGCGGGTCGCGCAGGATGGTGCGGGCGATGGCCAGCCGCTGTTTCTCGCCGCCGGAGAAGCGGTGGCCGCGCTCTCCGACGACGGTGTCGTAGCCGTCGGGCAGCGCGGCGATGTGGTCGTGGATCTGGGCCGCCTTCGCCGCCGCGTGCAGTTCCTCGTCGGTGGCGTCCGGCTTGGCGAAGCGGAGGTTGTCGGCGACCGAGGCGTGGAAGAGGTACGTCTCCTGGGAGACGACGCCGACCGCGCGGGCGAGGGTGTCGAAGTCGAGGTCGCGGACATCGACGCCGTCCAGGGTCACGCGGCCGCCGGTGACGTCGTACAGCCGGGGCACCAGGTAGCCCAGTGAGGACTTGCCCGCGCCGGTGGGGCCGACGACCGCCAGGCTGCCGCCCGCCGGGACGGTGATGTCGACGCCGTCGAGGACGGGCCCGCCCTTGCCGTCGTAGCGGAACTCGACGTCCTCGAAGCGGACCTCGCCCCTGACGCGGTCGAGGCGGACGGGCCGCTCCCGTTCGGTGATGTCGATCGGCAGGTCGAGGTACTCGAAGATGCGCTGGAACAGTGCCAGCGAGGTCTGGATCTGCACGCCGGTCGACAGCAGGCTCACCGCCGGGCGGAACAGGCCCTGCTGGAGCGAGACGAAGGCCACGATCGTGCCGAGCGAGGTCTGCGGGCCGCCCAGCTGGAGAGCCACCCCGGCGGTCCAGTAGATGACGGCGGGCATGGCGGCCATGACGATGGTGATGACGGCCATCCGCCAGCGGCCGGCCATGCTGGACTTCACCTCGAGGTCGACCAGCCGCTCTGACTCCTCGGCGAAGGACGCCGTCAGGGACTCGGCTCGGCCCATGGTGCGGCCGAGCAGGATGCCGCTGACGGAGAGCGACTCGGTGACCGTGGCGGCCATCGCGGCCATCTGCTTCTGGCGCTGGGTGGTGATCCGCTTGCGCTCGTTGCCGACCCGGCGGCTGATCCACACGAACACCGGCAGCAGGAGCAGCGAGACCAGGGTGAGGCGCCAGTCGAGGGCGGCCATCGCGACGATCGTGGCGACCACGCTGGTGAGGTTGGAGACCAGCGAGGTGGCGGTGGAGGTCACGGTGGCCTGCATGCCGCCGATGTCGTTGGCTATGCGGGACTGCACCTCGCCGGTGCGGGTGCGGGTGAAGAAGGCCAGCGACATGCGCTGCAGCCGGCCGTAGACGGCGGTGCGCAGGTCGTGCATGACGCGCTGGCCGACGGTCGTGGAGATCAGGGTCTGCAGCACGCCGAAGACACTGCTGAGGACGGCGCTGAGGATCATGCCGAGCGCGAGGAGGCTCAGCAGTCCGGTGCGGCCCTCGGGGATCGCGACGTCGAGGGTCTCCCGGAGGAGGAACGGCGTGGCGACCGAGACCAGGGACGAGGCGGCGACCAGCAGGCCGACGATCGCGAGCCGGCCGCGGTAGGGGCGGAAGAGCTTCAGGATGCGGCGCACCTGCCGGGGCCGTTCCACGGCGTCGGCAGGTGGGGTCCAGGGGGTTTCACGATCGGGATGCATGGGCTCCTACGGAGGTGAGCGGGCGTCGGCGTCGAGACCCGGTCAGGACTGGCCGACGGCGACTGACGGTCTCAGGCCATTGTTACCTATACTCACAATGAATGGCATCCTGATATTGTTCCCCCATGACCACCCCCGACCCCGAAGGCCTGCTCGCCGAGCAGTTGCTGCGGCTGACCCGTCGGGTGCACCGCATCCAGAAGCACCATCTGGAACAGCGCGGCCTGGGCATCACCCCGGCCCAGTCGCGGCTGCTGCGCACCCTGGCGCACTACGGCTCTCCGCCGCGCATGGCCGACCTGGCCGAGCGCCTCGAGGTGGTGCCGCGGGCGGTGACCACCCTGGTCGACGGGCTGGAGGCGGGCGGCAGGGTGCGCCGGGTGGCCGACCCGACGAACCGGCGGGTGACCCGGATCGAGCTGACGGAGGCCGGCCGCACGGCCCTGGAGGAACTGCGCGCCGCACGCCGGTCGGCCGCGCGGGAGATCCTCGCGCCGCTCACGGACGAACAACGCGAGGTGCTCGGCGACCTGCTGGACACGCTGGTGGACGGCGCGACGGCCGGGCACTGCTGAACACGGCCTCCCGGTGACGGCTCAGCAGCGGCTGCGGTCCTCGGTCAACACCCCCTGGACGGTCGTCAGGGACCGGTCGTGACAGCCGTGCGAGCCGTGGAGCCGGTAGCGCTCGCTCGTCGTGCCGACCGCGTGAGGTCCGCCCGGTCCCCCATGACGATGACCGGATGCCGGGCCGGGTCGAGTGTGCGCAGCAGGTACTCCATGGCCTCCTTGGCGACGCTGACGCAGGCGGACGTACCACTGCCGTGGTCCATGTGCAGCCAGATGCCGCCGCCCTTGTGCGCGCCCTCGGGGCGGGTCGGGTCGTTCGGCGGGGTGCCCTTGACCCGGTTGTAGTCGATCGCGATGACGTAGTCGAAGTCATGCCAGTGCGACTCGTGCCACTGACGCGGGGCCGCGAACGACTCGTCCCGCGTGTACGGCAGTCCGGCACCGGGGTCGGCGAGCACACCGCCCGCGTCGGAGAGCGTGTACACCCCGACAGGACTGCGGTTGTCCCCCAGGTGATGGTCGACGGTCCAGCCCTTCTTGCCGTTGTGCGCCGGCCAGCCGCGCGTCCGTTCCCAGCCGCTGCCCCGCCTGGTGTACAGCACGAGCGTGGCGTCGGCCGAGTCCTTGTCCCGGCCGTAGACGACCACGGCCTGGCCGGAGTCCGCCGGGATCCGACGGCGCAGCCCTTCGCCGACGCCCGGCAGGCCGGTGGTGCGGACCGCAGCGGGGCCGCCGGGCCGGCTGCGGGCGGGGACGCCGCGGTCCCCGGCGGCACCGCCTCCGCCGTGTTCTGCGGAGCCGCAGGCGGACAGGGCCGTCAGCAAGGCCGCGAGCGCCGCCACGAGGACCGTCGCGCGCCACGAGCCGTTCGTCTGCATCGGACCATGGTGACATCCCGTGTCGGCCGGTCGCACCGGGTAGCGGACAGCGCTCCCGCGAGTCCGCCGGAAAACCCCCGCGACGTCCGCCTTGAAAACCGTTTGCTTTCGACCACGCTGCGACGCGAACCTTGCACGGTTTGTTGCCGTCATCTCCCGCCCTCCCTCGCCGACTCCCCCGACACGAGCCACTGGGACGTCCTACGCCATGCAGATCCAAGACCTTCCGTATTCCGACCCGGGCGTGCCCGACGCACGTTCAGGCCCCCGATTCCTGTGGTGGCTCGGGCGGAACCAGCTGGGCGGACAGATGAAGGCACTGGCCTGGGGGCTGCTGCACTTCGTCTCCGTCTCCGCGCTGCCGTTCTGTGTCGGACTCGCGGTGCAGGCCGTCGTCGACCGCTCCGGCACCCGCCTGGCCCTGACCGGAGGGCTGATGGCGCTGTGCGGTGCGGGCATCGCCGTCGGCGACACCTTCCTGCACCGGGCCGCCGTCACCAACTGGATCACGGCGGCCGCCCGCGTCCAGCAACTGCTGGCCCGCAAGGCCGCGCAGCTGGGCTCCGCGCTGACCCGGCGGGTCGCGGCAGGCGAGGTGGTGGCCGTCTCGACGGGTGACGTGGAGAAGATCGGCTGGCTGGTGGAGGCGGTCTCGCGCTTCACCGCGGCCGCGCTGACGGTGGTCGTGGTCTGCGTCGCCCTGCTCGTCTACCAGCCCGCGCTCGGCGTGGTGCTCGTGGTCGGACTGCCCGTGGTGGCGCTCGCCGCGCTGCCGCTGCTGCCCCGGGCCACGCGGCGCGCCGACGTGCAGCGCGAGAAGGCGGGCCGGGCCACCGAACTCGCCTCGGACACCGTCGCCGGTCTGCGCGTGCTGCGCGGCATCGGCGGCGAGGAGCTGTTCCTCGACCGCTACCGCAGCGCCTCCCAGGAGGTACGGCGCGCCGCCGTGCGCAGCGCCCGGATGTGGTCCCTGATCGCCGCGATCCAGGTACTGCTGCCCGGATTGCTGCTGATCGCGGTCGTCTGGCACGGCGTCCACCTGGCCCGTGCGGGACGGATCACCGTCGGCGAACTCGTCACCGCCTACAGCTCGGTGATGATCCTCGCCTATCCGCTGCGGCACTTCGAGGAGATCGCCATGGCGTACTCCTTCTCCCGCCCCTCGGCCAAACGGGCCGCGCGCGTGCTGTCGCTGGAACGCGCCACGGACGCCCGGGGCTCGCGCGGGGCGGGGACACCTGGCGGCGAGCTGTACGACCCTCAGACGCGTCTGCTCGCGCCCGCCGGCCGGCTGACGGCCGTGGTCTGCGGGGACCCGGACGCGGCCGGGCGGCTCGCCGAACGGCTGGGCGGACACGCCACCGAGCCGGGCCCGTCGGCGCTGCTCGGCGGGGTGCCGCTGGACGAGCTGCCCCTGGACAGCGCCCGCACCGCCGTCCTCGTACAGGACAAGGACCCGGTCCTGCTGTCCGGTTCGCTGCGCGAGCTGCTCGACGTGCCCGCGTCCGGGTCCGTCCGGGCGGAGGACGCCCTGGCTGCCGCACAGTGCGGGGACGTCCTGGACGCCCTCGTCCAGGGATCGCCGGCCGCCACCGACCCGATGGACGCCCGCATCACCGAACGCGGCCGCTCGCTCTCGGGCGGCCAGCGCCAGCGGCTGGCCCTGGCCCGGTCCCTCATCACCGACCCCGAGGTCCTGGTCCTGGACGAGCCGACCTCCGCAGTCGACTCCCACACGGAGGCGCGGATCGCGGACGGGATACGGCGGCTGCGAACCGGCCGCACGACGGTGGTCCTCACCTCCTCACCGCTGCTGCTGGACCGCGCGGACCAGGTCGTCCTCCTGCACGACGGCGAGGTCGCAGCGATCGGCGTGCACCGCGAACTGGTGCGCACCGAGCCCCGGTACCGGGCGGTCGTGACCCGTGAGACCGACGACGAGATCGCCGCCCTGCGGGGCGCACTGGAAGAGATCGAGGAGAGAGCATGATCGGCGTCGCGCCACCGGCGTACGACCCGGCGGCCCCGACGACGGCCACCACCCTGCCCGTCGGCGCCTCGGCAACCGTCCGCGCCTACGTGGCCGAACTGTTCCGCCGGCACCGCCGCGCCTTCGGCATGCTGATCGCGGTCGACACCGTCGCCGTGGTGGCCTCCATGGCGGGCCCCTATCTGGTGGGCGCACTGGTGGAGCGGGTCTCCGACGGGGCACGCGAACTGCACCTGGGCCTGACCGTCGGCCTGTTCCTGCTCGCGCTGATCGTCCAGGCGGTGTTCGTACGGGAAGTACGGCTGCGCGGGGCGATGCTCGGCGAGCGGATGCTGGCCGACCTGCGCGAAGACTTCCTCGTCCGCTCGGTGGGGCTGCCGCCGGGGGTGCTGGAGCGGGCCGGCACCGGCGACCTGCTCTCCCGTATCACCACGGACATCGACCGGCTCGCCAACGCCATGCGCGAGGCGGTACCGCAGCTGGCGATCGGGGCCGTGTGGGCCGTGCTGCTGCTCGGCGGGCTCGTGATCACCGCGCCGCCGCTGGCGGCCGCCGTGCTGCTGGCCGTGCCGCTGCTGGTGGCGGGCTGCCGCTGGTACTTCAAGCGGGCCCCGTCCGGCTACCGCTCGGAGGCCGCCGGGTACGCCGCCGTGGCCGCCGCGCTCGCCGAGACCGTGGACGCCGGACGCACCGTCGAGGCCCACCGCCTCGCTGAGCGCCGCATCGCCCTGTCGGAGCGCCGGATCAAGGAGTGGACGGCCTGGGAGCGCTACACCCTCTGGCTGCGGTCCGTGCTCTTCCCGGTCATCAACGCCACCCATGTCACGGTACTCGGCTCGGTCCTCATGGTCGGCGGCGTCTTCGTGCTGCACGGGTGGATCGGGGTGGGGCAGCTCACCACGGGCGCTCTCATCGCGCAGATGCTCGTCGACCCGGTCAACCTGATCCTGCGCTGGTACGACGAGGTGCAGGTCGCCCAGGTGTCGCTGGCCCGCCTGGTCGGCGTGCGGGACATCGAGCCGGCCGCCGGGGACGCCGCGCTGGTCCCGGACGGACGTGACGTGCGCGCGGACCGGGTGCGCTTCGGTTACCGCGAGGGCGTCGACGTCCTGCGCAAGGTGTCGCTGGAGGTCGCGCCCGGCACCCGGCTGGCTCTCGTGGGCCCGTCGGGGGCCGGCAAGTCCACCCTCGGCAGGCTGCTCGCCGGCATCTACGCCCCCCGGGAAGGCCTGATCACCCTGGGCGGTGCCGAGCTCTCCCGGATGCCCGCCGAGCAGGTGCGCTCGCACGTCGCTCTCGTCAACCAGGAGCACCACGTGTTCGTCGGCTCCCTGCGCGACAACCTCCTGCTGGCCAGCACCGTCGCCACCGATGCCGAGCTGTGGGCCGCGCTGGGCGCGGTCGACGCCGACGGCTGGGCGGGGGCGCTGGACGACGGCCTGGACACCGAGGTCGGCTCGGGCGGGCTGGCGCTCACCCCGGCCCAGGCCCAGCAGATCGCGCTGGCCCGGCTCGTGCTGGCCGACCCGCACACCCTGGTCCTGGACGAGGCGACCTCGCTCCTGGACCCGCGGGCGGCACGGCATCTCGAACGCTCCCTGGCCCGCGTCCTCGACGGCCGCACCGTGGTGGCCATCGCCCACCGCCTGCACACCGCGCACGACGCCGACGTCATCGCCGTCGTGGAGAACGGCCGCATCAGCGAGCTGGGCAGCCACGATCAGCTCGTCGAGGCGGACGGCGCGTACGCGGCGCTGTGGCGTTCCTGGCACGGGTGAGCCCGCGGGGCGCGGGGCGGCCGGGAGCCGGGCCGGAGGGCGCGTGCGCGGTGCCTGCGGACGGAGCGGGGCCAGGGCCGAGGTCCGCACCGTCGGAGCAGGCCCCGTGCCGTTGCGCGGTGCCGTTGCGCGGTGCCGAACCGGGGTGGAAGGCTGGACACTGGCACCGGCTTGGGGAGCACCCGGGAACCGTCCGGTCACCGTCCGGTTCGCGCCGGGTGAGACCTGTGCCCCGCATCCCGGCGGTCCGCCCCCGGACGCGGTGAGAACGGGCCGTGCCCAGCAGCTGGAGGTACCCGTGGACAGCACCGACGGATGGGGAGATGACGTCTACCAGCCCGATGCGTCCGAGATCCAGGACGACGCGGGACTGCTCGACGCGGAGGACACACTCGTCGACGACGGTGTCGACGACCCCCTGGACCGCGGCTGGTCCCCTCCCGAGCGACCGTGGGCGGTGGAGCACGCGGGCGTGACGGCGGGCGAGCGCCGGCGGGGCGAGACCCTGGACGAGCGCCTGGCCGAGGAACTGCCCGACCTCACCGCGCCCGACGGCGACGGTATCGGCGACGCCGAGGACACCGACGGCGAACTCCTGGACAACGAGGTCGGCGCCCGGCGCTCCGGCCGCCTCGTGGCCCCCGACGAAGGGGCGCACGAGGACGAGGAGGCCGCCCTCGTCGCCACCGACGTCGGCATCGACGGCGCGGCAGCCTCCGCCGAGGAGGCGGCGATGCACATCGTGGACGAGGACACCTACGGCTGAGCCCGACGCAGCGGGCCCGCCGACCGCCCCGTGCGAGGAGCCGCCATGCAGCAGGACAAGCACCCCGACTACCACCCCGTCGTCTTCCGCGACCGCGCCGCCGGGTACGCCTTCCTGACCCGGTCCACCGCGACCAGCGACCGGACCATCGAATGGGACGACGGTGAGACGTATCCCGTCGTCGACGTGGAGATCTCCTCGGAGAGCCACCCCTTCTACACCGGTCAGGCCCGCACGGTCGACACCGAGGGGCGCGTCGCGCGCTTCGAGCGCAGGTACGACAGGGCGGACGCCGGATCCGCCGGCGGGTCCGTCCCGGGCGGGGGCGGCGAGCCGGCCTGAGTCCGTCAGATGACGCCCAGCGCCGCCGCGCAGCCCACTCCGCCGAGCAGCATGAACACCGGCATCAGCACCTTGAGCTCGACCCAGCTGCCCGCCCGGAACCGCATCGCCTTCGGCGGCCCCACCGGGTACCAGCGCTTGCGGCCCACCGGGATCGGCCACAGTATCGGGCAGCCGGAGACGGTCAGCGCGTCCCCGATGTCGTGCACCAGCGCCCCCAGCACGACGGGCAGCCCCAGCCACAGGTACTCCTGCCCGGGCTCGGTGAACAGCCAGTCGGACCCGCTGCCCGGCTTGTCCAGGATGCCCGCCAGGATCCACGCGCTGGTCGCGGCCAGCAGCCAGACCAGGACGTCGCTGCTCGAGCCGCGGGCCGCCCGCCACAGCAGGCCCTCGATGGCCAGGACCATGTGCGCGAACAGGATCGCCAGCACCGCCCACCGGCCCCCGGTGATCGCCGCCGCCGAGCAGCCGCCGCCGATCAGGACAGCCCACAGCCAGGTGTGCGTCAGCGTCCGGTGCCCGCCGGAGCGCCGTGGGTCGCCCTGCTTCCTGGTCGCCTTGTAGACGGCGTAGGACAGCTTGTCCACGATCTCGCAGATCCAGCGGGAGAACGGTCCGAAGGCGCGCGAGATGGTCGCCGCCTTGTGGTCGAGGTCGGGGGCGAGCGCGGCGCCGGCACAGATCAGCGCACCGACCAGGAGCACCGGCCAGGGCATCGGGTGGCCCGCAGCGGCGGCGGCCGCTCCGACGCCGAGCCAGGCAGCGGCCCCCGACAGTGAGTGTGCTGGTCCCATCATGGCCGTTGTCCGCCCTGTTCCTCGTGTGCCGCTGTCCAGTTGACCGGGTGCGTTGACGCTCCGTCGGCGACACAGCGTAGCCGCCGTGATCTTCCCGCTCACAGCCGATTCCCCCATCGGCCGTCGGGCCAGGCAAGATGGGTGCGTGACCCTCATCGATCAGCTGCCGCCGACCGCCGACCCCGACGCCCTCTACGAAGCCTTCGAGTCGTGGGCTCAGGAGCGCGGTCTCACGCTCTACCCCCACCAGGAGGAGGCGCTGATCGAGGCGGTCTCGGGTGCGAACGTGATCGTGTCGACGCCCACCGGTTCGGGCAAGTCCATGATCGCCGCGGGCGCCCACTTCGCCGCGCTGGCCCGGGACGAGGTCACCTTCTACACGGCGCCCATCAAGGCGCTGGTGTCGGAGAAGTTCTTCGAGCTGTGCAAGCTCTTCGGCACCGAGAACGTCGGCATGCTCACCGGCGACGCCTCCGTGAACGCCGACGCGCCCGTCATCTGCTGCACCGCCGAGGTGCTCGCGTCCATCGCGCTGCGCGACGGCAAGAACGCGGACGTCGGCCAGGTCGTCATGGACGAGTTCCACTTCTACGCGGAGGGCGACCGCGGCTGGGCCTGGCAGATCCCGCTGCTCGAACTTCCGCAGGCGCAGTTCGTCCTGATGTCGGCCACACTCGGCGACGTCTCCTTCTTCGAGAAGGACCTCACCCGGCGCACCGGCCGCCCCACGTCGGTGGTCCGCTCGGCGACCCGCCCGGTCCCCCTGTCCTACGAGTACAAGCTCACCCCGCTCACGGAGACGCTCACCGAACTGCTGGAGAGCAGGCAGGCGCCGGTGTACATCGTGCACTTCACCCAGGCGCAGGCCGTGGAGCGGGCGCAGGCGCTGATGAGCATCAACATGTGCTCGCGTGAGGAGAAGGACCAGATCGCCGAGCTGATCGGCAACTTCCGCTTCACCACGAAGTTCGGCCGAAACCTCTCCCGGTACGTCCGCCACGGCATCGGCGTCCACCACGCCGGCATGCTGCCCAAGTACCGGCGTCTGGTGGAGAAGCTGGCACAGGCCGGCCTGCTGAAGGTCATCTGCGGCACGGACACCCTCGGTGTCGGCGTGAACGTGCCCATCCGGACGGTGCTGTTCACGGCTCTGACCAAGTACGACGGCAGCCGTGTACGCACCCTGCGCGCCCGTGAGTTCCACCAGATCGCGGGCCGGGCCGGCCGGGCCGGCTTCGACACGGCGGGGCTCGTGGTCGCGCAGGCGCCCGAGCACGTCATCGAGAACGAGAAGGCGCTCGCCAAGGCGGGCGACGACCCGAAGAAGCGCCGGAAGGTGGTGCGCAAGAAGGCACCGGAGGGTTTCGTCGGCTGGACGGAGAACACCTTCGAGAAGCTGATCGCCTCCGAGCCGGAACCGCTGACGTCGCGCTTCAGGGTCACGCACACGATGCTGCTGTCGGTGATCGCCCGGCCCGGCAACGCCTTCGAGGCGATGCGCCACCTCCTGGAAGACAACCACGAGCCGCGTAAGCAGCAGCTCAGGCACATCCGGCGGGCGATCGCGATCTACCGCTCGCTGCTGGACGGCGGCATCGTCGAGAAGCTCGAGGAGCCGGACCCCACCGGCCGTATCGTCCGCCTCACGGTCGATCTCCAGCAGGACTTCGCCCTCAACCAGCCGCTGTCCACGTTCGCGCTCGCCGCGTTCGAGCTGCTGGACCCGGAGTCGCCGTCCTACGCCCTCGACATGGTGTCGGTCGTGGAGTCCACCCTGGACGACCCGCGGCAGATCCTCGCCGCGCAGCAGAACAAGGCGCGCGGCGAGGCGGTGGCCGCGATGAAGGCGGACGGCGTCGAGTACGAGGAGCGCATGGAGCGCCTCCAGGACGTGACGTACCCGAAGCCCCTGGAGGAGTTGCTCTTCCACGCGTACAACACGTACCGCAAGAGTCACCCCTGGGTCGGCGACCATCCGCTGTCGCCGAAGTCCGTGATCCGTGACATGTACGAACGCGCGCTGTCCTTCACGGAGTTGGTGTCCTTCTACGATCTGGCGCGCACCGAGGGCATCGTGCTGCGCTACCTGGCCGGCGCCTACAAGACCCTGGACCACACCATTCCGGACGACCTCAAGTCGGAGGACCTGCAGGACCTGATCGAATGGCTCGGCGAGATGGTGCGCCAGGTCGACTCCAGCCTCCTCGACGAGTGGGAGCAGCTCGCCAACCCGGAGGAGATGACCGCCGAGGAGGCTCAGGAGAAGGCCGACGAGGTCAAACCGGTGACCACCAACGCGCGTGCCTTCCGGGTGCTGGTCCGCAACGCGATGTTCCGCCGCGTGGAGCTCGCCGCCCTCGATCAGGTCGGCGAACTGGGCGAGATGGACGCCGAGTCCGGGTGGGACGCCGAGGCCTGGGGCGAGGCGATGGACAAGTACTGGGACGAGTACGACGACCTCGGCACCGGTCCCGACGCCCGCGGCCCGAAGCTGCTGGTGATCCAGGAGGAGCCGCAGAACAAGCTCTGGCGCGTCCGCCAGATCTTCGAAGACCCCCAGGGCGACCACGACTGGGGCATCAGCGCGGAGGTCGACCTCGCGGCCTCCGACGCGGAGGGCCGTGCGGTCGTCCGCGTCACCGATGTCGGCCAGCTGTGAGCACAGGAGACCCCCACCCATGACGAATCCGGCCGAGAGACTCGTCGACCTGCTCGACCTGGAGCAGATCGAGGTCAACATCTTCCGTGGACCGAGCCCGCAGGAGTCCCTGCAGCGGGTCTTCGGCGGGCAGGTGGCGGGCCAGGCCCTGGTCGCCGCCGGGCGCACTACGGACGGCGACCGTCCGGTGCACTCGCTGCACGCATACTTCCTGCGCCCGGGCCGCCCGGGGTTGCCGATCGTGTACCAGGTGGAACGGGTCAGGGACGGGCGGTCGTTCACGACGCGCCGGGTCACCGCGGTACAGCAGGGCCGCACGATCTTCAATCTGACCGCCTCCTTTCACAAGCCTGAGGAAGGACCTTTTGAGCACCAGCTGCCGCCCGCCCGCGAGGTGCCGCACCCGGAATCCCTGCCGACGGTCACGGAGGAGATCCGCGAGCACCTGGGCGCGCTGCCCGAGCAGCTGGAGCGGATGGCGCGCCGCCAGCCCTTCGACATCCGCTACGCCGACGGGCTGCGCTGGCACGACGAGGAGATCAAGGGCGCCGAGCCGCGCAGCGCGGTGTGGATGCGGGCGGTCGGCCCGCTGGGCGACGACCCGCTGGTGCACACCTGCGCGCTCACCTACGCCAGCGACATGACCCTCTTGGACGCGGTCCGCATTCCGGTCGAGCCGTTGTGGGGCCCGCGGAACTTCGACATGGCCTCGCTCGACCACGCCATGTGGTTCCACCGGCCGTTCCGGGCGGACGAGTGGTTCCTGTACGACCAGGAGTCGCCGATCGCGACAGGAGGCCGCGGTCTGGCCCGCGGGCGGATCTACGACCTGCACGGACGTCTGCTCGTGTCGGTCGTCCAGGAAGGACTCTTCAGGCCCCTGCAGTCGCTGTGACCACTGCTCAGTGCCCGGTGGGCAGACGGCTTCTGCGGCGCAGCCAGCCCCGTGGTCCACGTGACGGCTTCGGTGCGCACGCCGCGTCCGGTGCGGCCGGGGGTGGGGGCGAGTGCGGTGCGGACGGGCCCGTAGGGGATACCGACGGGGCCAGGTGTCGTGCGGGCAGGGCCTGGCAGGTCACCGGGCGCGGGGCGGGCCGGTGGGCGCGCGCCTCGGCGAGCGCCTGCGCCAGCTCGCTGCGGAGCCGGCCGACCTCGTCCGGGTCGTCCGCCGTCATGATCCACTCGATGAGTTCCGCCGAGGGCGAGCCCGGGGCGCAGTGGGCCGGCGGTCCCGGCCGGAACCGGTTCACCTGAGCCCGTTCGTAGGGGTCCGCGACCATGTCCGTGACGTGGGCGGGGTCGAGGAAGGCGGCCACGGCCCCGGCGCGCTCCCACGGATCGCGGGCCTGCCGCAGCAGGAATCCGAGGTGCCGTCCACGCCAGGTGCGGGCCCGCAGGTCCTGCCCCTCCCCCAGCCGGTCGCGCAGAGGCTGAGGGGTACGGCCGGTCAGCAGGCGGGCGTTCCGCTCGTCCGCCGCGAACTTCCGCAGTTCCTCGGCCAGATACAGCCAGACCACGGCGCGGTACCGGTTCAAGTAGAACTTCACCGGAACCACCAGGCCGAGGCGCGCGAGACGGGTGAACCTGGCGGCCGGCACGTCCATCAGCGCCGCGCCCTCCGTGGTGCCCACGGCCCTGACGCTCTCCCGGATCGATTCCGGGAATCCGTCCTGCCCGCGCAGGCGATCGATCTCGGCCCGCGCGACGCGGCGGCCCCCGCCCACGCCTTCGTCGGGCACCGTACGGATCCGGCCGAGGTGTACCGCGAGGTCGAATTCACCTCGCCTGAGACCGAGTTCGCGAGCGGCGCGGCTCGGTGCGCAGGTCAGGTCACGCTGTGCCGCGATGGTGTTGCCCGACATGGTCGTCTCCCCCGTGGAGTCGGTGGCTCACGCCGTCCGCGCTCGCCGTGAAAAAACCGTAGCCGGTCCGGCGAATCTCGGGGCAGGCCTGTGGACAACTCGCTGAGGAGCGAAGAATGCGCAGGTCAGAGGTCTTCCTTCGGCTCACGCCCCGGCTGTCGGTCGTCCACGCCGAGGTGCTCGCCGACGCGGTTGACGAGCAGCGTCATCTCGTAGGCGATCTGGCCGATGTCGGCCTCCGCCCCGCTGAGCACGCACAGACAGCTGCCGCTGCCTGCGGCGGTGACGAACAGTACGGCGTCGTCGTACTCGATCATCGTCTGACGGACTCTGCCCGCGCCGAAGTGGCGTCCCGAACCCTTGGCCAGGCTGTGCAGTCCGGACGCGACGGCGGCGAGGTGCTCCGCGTCCTCGCGGCGGAGACCGGTGCTCGCGCCCGTCACCAGACCGTCGTTCGACAGGACCAGCGCGTGCCGCACCTGTTCCACGCGCCCGGTCAGGTCGTCCAGGAGCCACCCGAGTCCCTGGTTCTGCGCCATCTTCCGTCTCTCCCCGTGTGACGTCTCCCCCTGACTGGAGGGAGTTCCAGCAAGCCTTCCCCACGGCCGCCGTCCGGGCAAGGAGGATGGGGGCATGGCACAGAAGATGACCGATGAGGAATGGCGGGCGTTCGTGTCGGAGGGCACCCGCACCGGCAAACTGTCCACCGTGCGCGCCGACGGCAGCCCGCACGTAGCGCCGATCTGGTTCCTGCTGGACGGCGACGAAGTGGTCTTCAACACGGGCAAGGAGACCGTGAAGGGGCGGAGCCTGACTCGTGACGGGCGCGTCGCGCTCTGCGTGGACGACGACCGGCCCCCCTTCCACTTCGTGACGCTGAGCGGCCGCGCCCGGCTGTCCGAGGACCTCGGCGAGGTCCGCGAGTGGGCGACCCGGATCGCCGCACGGTACATGGGTGAGGAACGCGCCGAGGAGTTCGGTGCCCGCAACGGCGTTCCGGGCGAACTCCTGGTCCGCGTCACCGTGGACCACGTGGTGGCGCTGAAGGACCTGACGGGCTGAGACACCGGCGTCGGCCGGTCAGCCCACCGAGTCAAGCAGCCGGGCGGTGTACATCCGCCCGGCGTACTCGACGAGCCGGATCAGCACCTCCTTTCCGGAGTCCCGGTCGCGGGCGTCGCACAGGACCACGGGCGTGCCCTGGTCGAGGTCGAGGGCACGGCAGACGTCGTGGGCGCCGTGGGTGCGGGCGCCGGCGAAGCAGTTGACGGCCACGACGAACGGGATGTGCCGGTGCTCGAGGTAGTCCACGGCCGGGAAGCAGCTCTCGCGCCGCCGGGCGTCCGCCAGGACCACTGCTCCGAGGGCGCCGTGTGACAGCTCGTCCCACAGGAACCAGAAGCGGTCCTGGCCCGGTGTGCCGAAGAGGTACAGGGACAGGCAGGAGCAAATGGTGATGCGGCCGAAGTCCATGGCCAGGGTGGTGGTGACCTTCCGGTCCACACCGTCGGTGTCGTCGGCCAGCCGACCGGCCTCGCTGAGCCGTTCCTCGGTGCGCAGCGGACGGATCTCGCCGCTGACCGCGCCGACCAGGGTGCTCTTGCCCACGCCGAATCCGCCGGCGACCAGAATCTTCAGCGCCAGGGCGGGCGCGTCGCCGTCCGTGACGTCGGGGTGCTCGATGACCGTGATCACTTCTCTCGGGGGTGCGAGTCGCGGCCGGCGGCGCGCCGTGGGTCCGGTGGGTGGGGAACTGTCATCTGCAGCGCCCGCAATCCCGCGATGGCCTCGCGCAGAATCCGTTCGTCGGGCAGCCGGGCCGGCGGTACCGGGCGGCTGACCGTGCCACAGCCGAGTTCCAGCAGGTCGCCCAGCAGCACCCTGATCACGCCCACCGGGAGGTCGGCGCCGGCGGCGAGTTCGGCGGCCGACCGGGTTTCCGTGCGGTACAGGCCGACGGGCGTCAGCCGGCCGGGGGAGGCGTGGTCCAGGTGTCCCATGGCCCCGGGACGCCAGCCCCGGCCGAGGCGCACAAAGAGGGCGCATTTCGAAAGGTCCTGGAATCTGGCACAGACGTGCGCTGGAACGATCGCGTCACGCTCGAACGTGTGCGCAGGACATCCCTCCTCCCTGCACGTGGGGGATCATGCGGACCATGAGCGACGACCACACACACGTCCAGGAGTTCTTCACCGCCCGGGCGGACGACTGGGACAGCAGGTTCCCGGACGACGGCCCGGCCTACGCGGCCGCCGTCGCCGCTCTCGGGCTGCGCCCCGGCGACCGCGTGCTCGACGCCGGCTGCGGCACGGGCCGCGCGCTGCCGCCGCTCCGTACCGCCGTGGGGCCGTCCGGCGTGGTCGTCGGGGTCGACCTGACACCGGCGATGCTGCGGGCAGCCGTACGGGCGGGGCGGGACCGTCACGGGCGGCTGCTGCTGGCCGACGTCGCCGCGCTGCCCCTGCGGTCCGGAGCGTTCGACGCCGTGTTCGGCGCGGGCCTGATCTCCCACCTGCCTCATCCGCCGGAGAACCTCCGGGAGCTCGGGCGCGTGGTGCGTCCCGGCGGCACCCTGGCTCTGTTCCACCCGATCGGCCGGGCGGCGCTGGCCGCTCGCCAGGGCCGCCGCATCACCCCGGACGACCTGCGCGCCGAGGCCAACCTGGGTCCGTTGCTGGCCGGTTCCGGATGGCACATGAGGTCGTACGTCGACGAGGACGCCCGCTTCCTGGCGCTGGCGGTCCGCGAGGGATGACCCCCTGTCGCCGGACTTCAGGCCGCGGTGCGCGACCGGTCCGTCCCCGCGACCGCCGCCACGAACGCGTCGGGGTTGTCGAACATGATGTTGTGTCCGGCGGCCGGCACGGTCCGCACGCGGACACCGGCCGCCTCCAGTCCCTCCCTGCCGGGCAGTTCTCCGCTCAGCTCGCCCTGGAGGTACACCCGCTCGATCCCCAGCCCCTCCAGGATGGTGCGCGTGACGGGGTCCGAGCCCCTCCTCAGACCGACGGCGCTGCGGTGCAGTCCGCGCGGGTCGGCCAGCCGCATGGTCGACGCCCACAGGGGGCCGACCGTCTCCAGCACGCGCGCGTAGCCGCCCGCGACGAATTCCTCCTCCCCGTACGAGGCGATGTGGCTGCTGCCGGCGCCGGCCGGCGGGAAGGCGTCGAGATTGGCTTCCGTGAGGACCAGCCGGGAGACCAGGTCGGGCCGCCGGTGGGCGAGTACGACGGCGACGGCGCCGCCCATGCTGTGCGCGATCAGCTCGGCCCCCGTCAGGCCCGACACGTCCAGCGCGGCCGCCACGGCGTCGGCGTGCTCCTCAAGGGTGTAGCCGAAGTCCTCCGGCCTGTCGCTCACGCCGTGCCCGGGCAGATCGACGAACAGGCTGCGCCGGCCGATGAGTTCGGGACGTGCCGCGATGTGCGCGTGGTACACGGCCGAGGCCGCCCCCAGGCCGTGCACGTACACGCGAGCGGGCTCGGCGCCCGGCGTCTCGGTCCAGCGGATACGGCTTCCCCTGCCGTCGAACTCGGCGTCCTTCATCACGTCCTCCTGGGTCACAGCCGTGGCGGCTGTCGGCTCACCGAGCATACATCGACCACGATGTATTACTGAATGGATGTACTCGCAGTGCGACATATGAACTCCACGACATACCGCCGGCCTGAGACAATGCGAGCATGCTGGAGCTCGCCATCCTCGGATTCCTGTACGACGCCCCGCTGCACGGCTACGTCCTGCGCAAGCACATCGCGGCACTGACGGGACACGTGCGGCCCATCGCCGAGAGCACGCTGTACCCCGCGATCAAACGCCTGGAGAAGGCCGGCCTCCTGGCGCGTGCCACCGAGCCGGGCTCCGTGGCCGCGCCGCGCCATGTGCTGACGCTGACCGAGGAGGGCGCGCGCGAGCTGCGGCGCAGGCTCGCCGAACCGGACCCGCGCGACATCACCGACGAGAACCGCTGGTTCACGGTGCTCGCCTTTCTCCGGCACCTCGAAGCCCCTGCCGCGCAGGCGGCGGTGCTGCGCCGCCGCCTGGCCTTCCTGGAGGAGCCGGCCAGCTTCTTCTACGACGGCGACCGCCCCCTGCGCGCCGAGGAGCTGGACGATCCGTTCCGGCGCGGCGTTCTCACCGTCGCCCGGGCCACGAGCCGGGCCGAACTCACCTGGCTGCGCGAGACCCTGGCCTCGCTCGAGGAGCTCGGCGACTGCCGCGCGTAGCGGGGTGCGCGGCCGGAGCCACAGGCCGCTTCACCGCGGCGTCCCTCTTTCGCCACCGAGGCTCCGACTCTACGTTGAGCGGTGACGGATGGATGATCGGCAAGGGAAACCACGGAGGGGACCATGGCCCGTGTGTGGGACAGGATCCGCGAGAAGATCGCCCGGCCGGCCGTCTCAGGACGCCCGGGGGCAGGTGGCGGGGGTGGGAAGCGCACGCGCAATCTGTTCGATGCGGCGGCCGCCTATGTGTCCGCCCGCACGGAGGACGACCAGGACCGGATGGACGAGGCCGCGTCCTGGGTGTCGCCGGAGGCGCTGTCGTTCGGGGTGAGCGAGCTGGCCTGCCGGGCCGTCCTGGTGCTGGCCCGGGAACGCGACGAGTCACCGCGGAAGGTGGCCCGTGATCTGCTGGGGCTGCCCGCGGCCTGAACGGGGTCCAAGGAGCGGCATTTCGCCCTGTCCAGGGGGATACCTGCAGCTCCACGAGTGGGGGGAGTCGTGACAACGGCATTCCGCTCGCACTAGGGTGCGCGCCGTTGGACGAACCACTGGGGAGGCTGGGATGCCTGGGACGGAAGAGGAGACCGTCGCCGCCGCGGACGATGCGCTGTACGTGCTCACGGCTGTACTGCTGACGCCGGCGCAGTTTCCGAGCGTGCTGGGCGACGACTATCCGGAGGCGTGCGCCGCGCTCGGCCTGGCGCCGCGCGCGGACGGTTACGGCCTGGTGCTCGGCCAGGACGGCGACGGGGCTCGCTGGACGGTCGTCATCGACGACGTCTCGCTGGTCGCCGTCGCGATCGCCTCCTGGGACTGCGGCATGGAGTACGACCTGTCGCCGGACGAACGCACGGTCGTCGCCGCACTGCCCGGCTGGCCCTTGGCGGTCGCCGTCGCCGCTCCGAACGTGCCCGCGCCGCACGACCCGGGCCCCGAGGTCGCGGACCGGCCGCCGCTGACCCCGCCGGACACCAGCACCTGGGGTCCGGCCCAGCGGCGTCTGGGCGCCGACGAGATCGCCTCGCAGTGGGCCATGTGGCGGGGGCAGGTCAACGAGGCCGACTTCCCGGCACCGGACGGCCCGGCCCCGGCGGCAGGCGGCGGAGCGGACGCACGGGACGGCTCGGCGGAGGCGCGGGACGACGGGACGAGGACGTCGTCGTCGCAGGGTCACCGCGGCATCCGGCGTGCCCTGGCCGAGGCTCGCGCATACGTGGACACGCCACCACCGCTCGGCAGGGTCCGCTCGTCGTTCGCTCCGGGGGACGCCCGCACGCTGCGGGCCGACGGCCCGGGCTGGTCGATGGTGGCCCGCACCGACGACATCGCGTTCCTGCTGCTGGACGAGGAACCCGGCGAGGTCCTGCCGGTGGGCCGGGGCCCGGAGCTGCCCGGCCTGCTGCAGGCGCTCGACAAGCTGGCGGTGCGGCCGAGCTGACGCCGCCGGCGCCGTGCCCGGCACCGGCGGCGGTGCGTCATCCACTCCTGTCCGGGACGACCAGGAGGGCCCCCAGGGCGACGTCCGGGTCCTCGTGGGCCCTGAGGGCCGCCAGTTCGGCCCGCCACGGCTCCGCCCAGCCCGTTCTGTCGCCGCCGACCCGGACCAGGGCCAGGGCGAGCAGCCCGGACACTGCCGTCGCACGCGTGCGCAGGCTGCGGGCGGCGGCGAGCAGGGCCGCGCGCGTGAGCGGCCGGTCCAGGTTCACGGGTACGTGGCCGGCGGTGCCGGGGATGCGTCCCGGGCCCGTCTCGCACAACCGGGCCAGACGCTTCCACCGCTGCTCCTCGTGGATTCCGTGGCGCACGGCCTCCACCGCGACCTCCCAGCTGAGGCGCGCGGCGTCGGCGTGCAACCCGACGGACTCCAGCGTGCCGGCCAGGCCGTCCAGGAGATGCAGCGCCGTGCCGTGCCCGAGGCCCGGCCGTATGTCCTCGCCCCACTGGTGCAGGCGCCGCAACGCCTCGACGCGTGCTTCCGGATCGTCGGCGCGGGCCCGCCCCGCCAGGGCGTCGAACGCGGAGCGTGCGGCGGCCTCGGCGACCGGCCCCGGCGGGAAGCACGGCAACTGCTGTGCCGCCGCCCTCCAGACCCACTGGGGCCGGTCCGGGTCTGCCATCACCGCGGACAGCACGCGGAGGGCTTCGGTGGCCCCGGGCGTCAGCCGGCCCGCGAGCGCCTCGCAGGCGGCCGCCGCGGTGTCCTCGCCGCCCTCCTCCACGAGCCGCACGAGGAACGCCCGGTACGGCTCGCCCTCGGTGCCGGGGACCGTCCACACGCGCGTGTGCACGACGGCGTCCCGTACGGCGGGTTCGTCGGCCGCCGCGCAGCCGGTCCGCGACGCCGGCGCGGTCGATGCCGGGCAGCAGCGCGCGGGCCAGGACCGCCCGGACGTCCGGATGCTGGCCGGGCGCGTCCCAGGAGGCCAGAAGGGCCTCGAACGAGCCGTCCAGGGTGCTCAGCGGACGGCCTCCTTACGCGTGCCCACGGGCGCGTCGGTGGCCGCCGCGACGGGGGCGAGCAGGGCCACGGCGTTGCGGTCGCGGGCCCGCTCCAGGAGCCGCCGCAGCGCCGCCAGTGCGGCCCGTCCGCGCTCTCCTGCGGTCCCGGCGTGCTGCAGCAGGAGGTCCCGCAGTCCGGTGCGGGCGGTTTCCGGTGTGCGGTCGGTGGCTTCCCCGAGGGCGGTGAGCGCCGCCGCGGCCACGGGCTGCGGGGCGTCCTGTGCCAGCGCCGTCAGCCACTGGGGGTCCCTGAGCAGGGCCGCGGCGTCGGCCCGGGTGCGCAGCGGTGCGGTCTCGTCGGCGGCCACGCGGGCGAGGTACCCGGCCCACGCCTCCCGCTGGCGCGGCAGCCACCGGCCCATGGGCTCGGGGTGCACCTTGGGCGCCCAGGGCAGCGGGCGGGGCCGTAGCCGTCCGGTGAACCGTTCTCGTGCGGCCGTGAGGACGGTGTCCAGCAGGTCCGTGCGCCGGACGGTGAGGGTCCGCAGGACCACCGGCAGGGTCGCGAAGGTGGCGTCCAGGGCGACGAGTTCGGCGCAGCGCCGCTCCCGCAGGTGCGGCGGCCGGAGCCAGACCGCCGCGGCACGGGCGGCGAGTTCCGGGTCGTCGCAGGTGAGCGCGAGTTGTCGGACCGCGGAATCCAGGCCGGGCAGGACGGTGAGCCGGTGGGTGAGGAGTTCGGCGAGCGCGACGGTGACGTCGGGCCGGTTCCGCGCCGGCCCGGAAGTGGCCCCCCAGATGGCCCGGGCGGTCTTCTCGTCGACGTTCAGGGCGGCCACCGCCCCGGCGCGCGGGGTCTCCAGCACGACCTGGCCGAGCAGTTCTGCCCCGTGGACGGCACGGTCGTGCCGACCGGCCCGTGCGGCCTGTTCGACGACGCGGCGCAGCAGCCGCTCGGCGGCGGCCAGACAGGCCGGTGTCGTGTCCCGCGACTGGACGGTGGTGAGCACGGCATCACGCAGCACTCGCTCGGGCAGGGCCGCCAGCAGGCGCGGTGCGGCGCCTGCCAGTTGCTCCAGGGTCTCGTGGCGTACGTCCCTATGGTCGTGCCAGGCGCGTTCGCAGTCGGCCGCGATCCGGGCGAACTCTTCGGGTTCGCCGTCGAGTTCCGCGCAGGCCAGCAGCGCGGGCCAGGCCAGGGCCCGGAGGTGGGACCGGTGGTCCGAGGTGATGTTCCGCAGCACCGGTTCGGCATCGGACAACGGCAGGGCCGCGGCCAGCCGGGCTCGGAGCCAGGGGCTGCTGTGCCGGTCCAGACGGGGCTGGATCAGGTCCGCGCGGTCGGCGGGGGTGAGGGCGGCGAACAGACCGAGCGGGGCTCTCAACAGCCGCCTGCCGCCGCTGAGACGGCGCTCGGCGACGCGTCGCCGGTCCGCCGCGGGCAGGAGCGCAAGCAGCGCGTCTGGGGTGATCTCACGCCGTTGGTGTCCGTGCACGCGGCTGCCGGTGGCGGGGCAGCGCTCGGCCAGGAACGCGAGTTCTTCGGCGGGCAGTTCGCGCAGTGCACGCCGTACGGAGGGCGGCAGTGCCCCGGTCGGCACGGAAAGGCAGGACAGCCGGCCGTCCTCGTCGGGTTCCGCCGCGCGCAGGACGGCCGCCGCTTCGGCGGGCCGTCGGAGCGCGGAGAGGATCCCTTGCGGGGTGAGCAGGGCAGGGGCCCGTTCCAGGAGCAGGAGTGCCGTGCCGGGATCGCGGTGGGCGGCGATCGAGGCGACGGCGCGGTACCGGGTCGTGAAGCGGTGCCTTCCTTGCCGTGGCCACGCTTCGGACTGTGCCGCGAGATACCCGGCCACGGCCCTGGGTGCGGTGCGGGCCAGGCAGCTGAGGACACCCTGGGACGGATCGAGGCGGCTCAGCCAGACCGCCGCGGTCTCGGCGGGGCAGGCGGGCAGCAGCGCGGCCGCGTCGCGCCTCCCGTACCGCTCGTGGACCCGGGGCAGCAGCCGGGCGGCGAGCGCGTGCCGGCGACTGAGCCTGAGCACCCCGAAGGTGTCGTGACGGGTGGCCCTGATCTCGCTCAGCGCCACCCGTTCCAGGGCGTGTTCGGGGACCGGCAGCCGGATGGCCGCCGCACGGGCCCGGCGCCCGAGCAGCGGGTCCGTGCGGACATCGGCCACCCGTTCCAGGTCACGCCGTACGACGGCCAGGAACAGGGCGGTGTGCCGTTCGTCGCGGTCGCCGGTGTCGAGGGTCTGGCGCAGGGTTTCGTAGGCGTCCGGAGCGAGGGCGCGGGCGTAGCGCGCCAGGGCACTCATCCGTTCCGGGAACGGCAGCGGGTCGAAGTGGGTCCTCAGCCAGGCGGGCGTCAGCGGCGCCTGGGGAGCAAGGGGCTGTCGGGAGGGCGTCCGGGACGCCTCGTGTCCGGCCATCAGCGCTCACCGTGGAGTCGCTGGGCCTCCTTTCCGTACATCATGGCCGTCATCGTGGCCTCCGGTGATCGACGGCGCAAGCGAATTCGCGGCCGCGGGCTCGTCGCTGCCCGCGGACCGGCCCGCGGACCGGCCGACGGTCCGGTCCGCGGGCAGCGACGAGGCCAGTTCCTCCTCCCCTCCCGGCACCTCAGCGGCCGATCTCCTTGCGCGCGGCGCGGCGCAGCCTGCGTCGCTGCGAGGGATCCAGCGTGAGGTACGCGGCAGCCGGAACTCCCAGGACGATCAGGAACGAGACCCACCAGGGCAGCCATATGAGCAGGATGAGCCCGACCGCCACACCTCCTGCGGCGATCTTCGCGTTGTTGGACATGAGCGTCGCCTCCTTCGCGGCCACTGCCGCTCTCTGATCTGAGAACGGGCCCGCGCCTTCGGCGGTTCCGGGCCGTGTCCCTGAGACATCCCTGAGTCTCGTCCCTGACGCACCCCTGAGAAGGGCCTCCCAGGAGAGCCTTCCCCCCGCGAAGACGCCGTCCGGTCCGTCCTGCTGAAGCCGATCAGTGGGCGACGCCCGGCGTTCACCTGCCGGCCGTGGGCGGTTCCGCTGAGGGCCCAAATCTGGCCGCGTCAGCGAACCTGCCCACCAGGAGGCACGATGTCCCCGCACACCACCAGCCGGCGCCGCGTCCACCGCACCGCCGCCACCGGTCTGCCACTGGCCCTGGCGGCCGCGCTCGTGGCGGCCGGCACGGCCGCGGCGGCGCCCTCGGGGGACGCGTACGTCACCCGCACGGCCACACTCGGCGACATCCCGCTCGGCGCGTTCAGCAACACGCTGCTGCCCGGCACCGTGGACGACGACCGGGGCGTCGACCTCGGCGGCATCGGCAGCGACATCTACCCGGCCGGGCGCAAGGGCGAGTACTGGACGGTGACCGACCGTGGCCCCAACGGCCAGATCAAGGTGGGCGGCCAGAAGCGTCGCACCTTCCCGGTACCGGGCTTCGATCCGGCGATCGTGCGGATCCGGGTGTCCGGCGACACCGTCAAGGTGATCGACGCGGTCCCCGTCACCACGTCCTCCGGAAAGCCCGTCACCGGGCTGTCGAACCAGCAGGGCCGCGACGAGGTGCCGTACACCTACGACGCCGCCACCCAGCTGCCGTACAACCCGAACGGCCTGGACACCGAGGGGATCGTGCGGGCCGAGGACGGGACCTTCTGGCTCGTCGACGAGTACGGCCCGTCCCTGGTACACGTCTCCGCGCGCGGGAGGGTGCTCACCCGCTACGTGCCCCGGGGGCTCGGTCTCACCGGCACCGACTACCCGGTCGTGGAGGCGCTGCCGGCGGTGCTGCTGCACCGGAAGAGCAACCGCGGCTTCGAGGGGCTGGCCCAGCTGCCGGGCGGTGACCTGGTGATGGCGCTGCAGAGCCCCCTCTCGCTGCCCGACGCGGACGCCGGGAACGCCTCGCAGACGACCCGTCTGCTGCGGTTCTCGCCGAAGAGGAAGGCGGTCACCGCCGAGTACGCCTACCGGTTCGACCCGGTGAACGTGGTCGACCCGAGCGAGGACGACACGTCGGAGCTCAAGATCTCCTCGGTGGTGGCCGTGGGCCGTGACCGGCTCCTGGTGGAGGAGCGCACCGACAAGGCGGCCCGGCTCCACCTGGTGAAACTGCGGCGCGGGGCGGACATCCTCGGTGGCCCCTGGGACGACGACACGACGTCCCCGTCACTGGAGCAGCTCGACGACCCGGCGGCCGAGGGCGTCCCGGTACTCGCCAAGCGCCTCGTCGTCGACCTGGGCAAGGTCGCCGGGGTGCCGGGGAAGATCGAGGGCGTCGCGCGTGTGGACGACGACACACTGGCGCTGGTCAACGACAACGACTTCGGGATGACGGACGGCGCGGGCGCCTTCGACGCGCGGGGCCGGCTGGTGGACAGCGGAGTCGAGACGACGGTGACCTACGTCCGGCTGCCGGCCGGCATCTGACGGGCGCCGGTCTCAGGGCAGGGTGTCCGGCAGCGAGGTGATGAGCGACTGCGAATGGCTCGGCACCTCGCTCGGCAGCACGCCGGGGAACCCGGACGGCAGACCGCTCGGCAGCCGGGACGGCGGGCCCGACGGCAGCCTGCCGGTCAGTTCGGTCGGGAGACCGGGCGAGGGCCGCGGGGAGCGGCTGGAGGTGACACCGCTCCCCGGCCGCTGGTCGTCCGGGGAGCCGTCACGGCCGGAGGCCGTCACGAGCACGGCCAGGCCGGCGAAGAGCGCACCCCGGCGCCCGCGGGGGCCGGGGCCCCGCCGTCGGCGGGCGGTCCGAAAGCGCCGCCCGGCGGTCCGGGCGGCGCAGGCGGTACGGATGGTGTGGTCATACCGTCCACCATCGCCTCACGCGGTTCATCGGGCGACCGGCGCACGGTGGCTGACAGCGGCTCACACCATGGACCGCACGGTTCCGGAGCATTCCGTGCGCGGGCAGGTCAGCGCCAGCGCGCGTGCACGTCACCAGCACGCGCGCGTGCGTGCGCTCAGCCGCGCGCCCCCAGCAGGTGGTCCATGGCCAGCTGGTCGAGGCGCTCGAAGGCCATTCCGCGCGCGGCGGCCGCCTCCGCGTCGAAGTCCTCGAAGGCCGCACGGTCGGCGAGCAGGGCCTGCAGGCCGTCCGCCGCGGTGGGCTGCGCCAGCTGGTCCAGACGCGAGGCGCGCAGTGCCTCCTGGACCTCCGGGTCGGCGCGGAAGGCCGCCGCACGCTCCTTCAGGATGAGGTAGTTGCGCATGCAGCCGGCCGCCGACGCCCACACGCCGTCGAGGTCTTCGGTCCGCGGCGGCTTGAAGTCGAAGTGGCGGGGACCGTCGTAACCGGCGCTCTCCAGGAGGTCGACCAGCCAGAACGCGGCCCTCAGGTCACCGGCGCCGAAGCGGAGGTCCTGGTCGTACTTGATGCCGGACTGGCCGTTGAGGTCGATGTGGAAGAGCTTGCCCGCCCAGAGGGCCTGCGCGATGCCGTGCGGGAAGTTCAGCCCGGCCATCTGCTCGTGGCCGACCTCGGGGTTGACGCCGTACAGCTCCGGCCGCTCCAGACGCTCGATGAACGCCAGCGCGTGGCCGACGGTGGGCAGCAGGATGTCGCCGCGCGGCTCGTTCGGCTTGGGCTCGATGGCGAAGCGCAGGTCGTAGCCCTGGGCGGTGACGTACTCGCCGAGGAGGTCGAAGGCTTCCTTCATACGGTCGAGGGCGACGCGCACGTCCTTCGCGGCGCCGGACTCGGCGCCTTCCCGGCCGCCCCAGGCCACGTACGTCTTCGCGCCCAGCTCGACCGCAAGGTCGATGTTGCGGATGGTCTTGCGCAGCGCGTAGCGGCGCACGTCGCGGTCGTTGGCGGTGAACGCGCCGTCCTTGAAGACCGGGTGCGTGAAGAGGTTGGTGGTGGCCATCGGCACGGTCATGCCGGTCGTGTCGAGGGCCTGGCGGAAGCGCTTGATGTGCGACTCGCGCTCGGTGTCCGAGGACCCGAAGGGGATCAGGTCGTCGTCGTGGAACGTCACACCGTAGGCGCCCAGTTCGGCCAGGCGCTGCACCGTCTCGACCGGGTCGAGGGCACGGCGCGTGGCGTCGCCGAACGGGTCCCGTCCCTGCCAGCCGACGGTCCACAGGCCGAAGGTGAACCTGTGTTCGGGGGTGGGCTGGTAGCTCATGCCGCGGCTCCTTGCTCGCTTCGCTCGCTGGCGACTATTTCGTCATGGCGATTTACAAATTAGTATGCACTCGCGTCCCTGGGAAGGGACAGGATGTTCTCGAGGCCGGATCTCGAGGCCAGATCCCGCGAGCCGCGGAAAGAGGGAGAGCCCGATGTCAGCAGCCGAGGGTCCGCTCGTCGTCGGGGTGGACTCGTCCACCCAGTCCACCAAGGTCCTGGTCGTCGACGCGGCCACCGGGCGGATCGTGGCGAGCGGCCAGGCGCCGCACACGGTCTCCTCCGGCGCCCGCCGGGAGAGCGACCCCCGGCAGTGGTGGGAGGCCCTGTGCACGGCGTTGCACCAGTGCGGGGACGCGGCTCGCGAGGCGGCCGCGGTGTCGGTCGGCGGCCAGCAGCACGGCCTGGTCACCCTGGACGCCCGGGGCGAGCCGGTGCGTCCGGCGCTGCTGTGGAACGACGTACGCTCGGCGCCGCAGGCGAGCCGGCTCGTCGAGGAGCTGGGCGGCCCGAAGGCCTGGGCGGAGCGGACCGGCAGTGTGCCCGGCGTGTCCTTCACGGTCACCAAGTGGGCCTGGCTGGCCGAGCACGAGCCGGACGCGGTCCGCGCCACCGCCGCCGTACGGCTGCCCCACGACTACCTCACCGGGCACCTGACCGGGCAGGGCACCACCGACCGTGGCGACGCCTCCGGTACGGGCTGGTGGGCGTCCGGGACCGAGGCGTACGACGAGGAGATCCTCGCGCACGTGGGCCTCGAACCGGCGCTGCTGCCCCGGGTGGTGCGGCCGGGCGAGGTGGCCGGGACGGTCCGTGACAGCCATGACCTGCCGTTCTCCAAGGGAACCCTGGTCGCTCCCGGCACCGGCGACAACGCGGCGGCAGCACTGGGCCTGGGGCTGCGCCCGGGCACGCCGGTACTCAGCCTGGGCACGTCCGGGACGGTGTACGCCGTCTCCGAGCGCCGCCCGGCCGACCCGAGCGGCACCGTCGCGGGATTCGCCGACGCGCGTGGCGACTGGCTGCCGCTGGCCTGCACCCTGAACTGCACCCTCGCGGTCGACCGCGTGGCAGCGCTGCTCGGCCTGGACCGTGAAGCCGTCGAGCCCGGCACCTCCGTGACGCTCCTGCCCTACCTGGACGGCGAGCGCACCCCGAACCTGCCGAACGCCTCCGGCCTGCTGCACGGCCTGCGGCACGACACGACCGCCGGGCAGCTGTTGCAGGCCGCGTACGACGGCGCCGTGCACTCCCTGCTCGGCGCGCTCGATCTGGTCCTCGACGAGGACGCGGACCGCACCGCGCCGCTGCTGCTGATCGGCGGCGGGGCCCGGGGCGCGGCCTGGCAGCAGACGGTACGGCGCCTGTCGGGGCGGCCGGTGCAGGTGCCCGAGGCCAGGGAACTGGTCGCGCTCGGCGCCGCGGCGCAGGCGGCCGGACTGCTGACCGGTGAGGACCCGGCTGCGGTCGCCCGCCGCTGGAACACCACGGCCGGGCCGGTGCTGGACGCCGTGGAACGGGACGAGGAGACGCTGGCCCGGATCGCCGGGGTACTCTCCGACGCGGCGCCGTTGCTGGAACGGGGGACGGACGGCCGCTGACCGTCGGCCGTCCGGAGCGCGACGGCTCGGGTACGGGCCGGCCGCCCGGCGTACCGACGGCATGACGCACCGACCGGGAAGACGGACCGAGGACTGAGGGAGGCATGAGCGCACCGCTGCACGAGGCCCGCCCGGCCGGCCCCGGCCGGGCCCTGCCCGACACCCAGCAGGGCATGCGCCGCCGCAACCTCGCCCGGGTGATGCACGCCGTCAACGCCGAGGGGCCGCTCTCCCGCGCCGCGGTCGCCTCGCGCATCGGCCTGACGCGGGCGGCGGTGTCGACGCTGGTGGACGAGCTGGTCCGGTGGGGACTGCTGCACGAGCTGGGCCCCGAGCGGCCCGGCCGGGTGGGACGGCCGGGATCGGCGCTCGCGGTCAGTGGGCGGGGGCCGGCCGGGATAGGGGCGGAGGTCGGCGTCGACCACCTCGCGGTGTGCGCGGTCGACCTGCGCGGTGAGGTGAGGGCCCGGACCGTCCGGCACCGCGCCAACCGCGGCCGAGCGCCCGAACCCGTGCTCGAGGAACTCGACGCACTCGTCCGCCAGGTGGTCGCGGAGGCGGAGCGGGAGGGCCTGTGGCCCGCCGGGCTTGCGGTCGCCGTGCCCGGCCTGGTGGCGCGGGACGCCCGCACGGTCGTCCGCGCCCCCAACCTCGAATGGCACGACACCGACCTCGGGGCCCTGCTGCCCACGGACGTACCGCTGACCGTGGACAACGAGGCGAATTTCGGTGCGCTGGCGGAGCTCTGGCTCGGTGCGGACACCCCCGGTGACTTCCTGCACGTGTCGGCGGAGATCGGCATCGGTGCCGCGGTCGTCGTGGACGGCGGACTGCTGCGCGGGACACGGGGATTCGCCGGCGAGCTCGGGCATGTACCGGTCCACCCGGACGGACCCGGGTGCCCGTGCGGGGGGCGGGGGTGCCTGGAGCAGTACGCCGGTGAGGAAGCGGTTCTGCGCGCGGCGGGACTCGAACCGGGCGCAGATCTGGTGGGGCTGCTCGCCCGGCGGGCCGAGGAGGGGGACGCGGACGTACGGCGGGCGCTCCGCGACGCGGGTACGGCCCTCGGCATCGCCCTGACCGGGGCGGTCAACCTGCTCGATCCCGAATCCGTCGTGCTCGGCGGCGCGCTGGCGGAACTGTCTCCGTGGCTCCTGCCGTCCTTGGAGACGGAACTGGCGAGCCGCACCGCGGGCCCCGCCTGTCCGGTGTCGGTGTCCCGCCTGGGCTCCGAAGGGCCGCTGCTGGGCGCCGCGCACTCGGTCATACGCGCCGTCCTGGACGATCCGGCGGCGGTGGCGGAACGAGGCTGAGGAGGCAGGGGGCACACATGGCGGAATGGATGCCTCGTGAGGAATGGGTCAGGACCCAGCCGCAGGCCCTTCTGGCCTCCTGCGTCGTGCTGCTGGACGACCGTGACCGCATGCTGCTCCTGCGGTACGGTCCCGGCCAGCCGGCCGCGGGAACGTGGTGGCTGCCGGGCGGGATGGTCGATCACGGCGAGGACCCGTGGGCGGCGGCACGGCGGGAGACGCGGGAGGAGACCGGCATCGAGCTGGGGCCGTCCCCCGTGCTGATCGGTATCGACCACCGGGTGGACGTCCTGGGGACCGGACCGGTTCTCGACTGCTTCGTCCACGGCGGCACCCTCGACGACGAAGCACTCGTCCGGCTCAGCGCCGAGCACGACGGCCACGGCCTGTTCACCGTCGACGAGTTGGCCGGGACGCCGCTCTCCGCACGTCTCACCACCCTCGTCGCCCTGCACACGGCGGCACTTTCCAGGACCGTCGTGTGCCTGCGTGAAGGGGAGCCCCTCAGCTAGTGTCCCAGTGCCCCGGCACTAGTACCAAGGCCGTGAAGTTATGGCTCGGGTGGGGTTGTCCAGAGGGCCTTGAGGTGCGGTTTCGTCGAACGTGAGGAGCGGAGCCCCGGTAGAACTGGCAGTCGACCAAGACAAGCCGTTCACAAGACCGGAGGCTCCGCTGTCCGAACAGTGTGCCATCACACGTACCGTCACGGTGGCCGGAGGCCGGTTTGCGCCCGGTCATCTGGGTGAACTCACCCAGCTGGTGCCCTTCGAGATGGTCGATGCGGCGCTGAGCGCGACCAGGGCCGTGCAGTGTCGGCTGCGGGATCTGCCCTCCCGGGTCGTTGTGTACCTGGTCCTGGCCTCGTGTCTGTTCCCCGAGACGGGCTACCTCGGCGTTTGGCGCAAGCTCACCGGGGCGCTGGCCGGCTTGCCGGTGGTCTCGCCGACGGCGAGCGCGCTGGGCCAGGCCCGCCGCCGCGTCGGCAGCGAACCGCTGCGGTGGCTGTTCGACCTGCTGCGGGGCCCGGCCGCGACAGGGCACAGGCCGGGGATCCGCTGGCACGGTCTGCTGGTGGTCGCGCTCGACGGCACCACCCTGACGGTCCCCGACACGCCAGCTGTCATGACCAGGTTCACCAAGCAGGCCGGCAACCATGGAGGGACCGGATACCCGCAGGTCCGCATGCTCGCCCTGGTCGCCTGCGGCACCCGCACCCTCGTCGACGCGGTGTTCGGCCCCACCACCGCGGGGCGAGACCGCCTACGCCCCGCGGCTGCTGCCCAGCCTGCGGTCCGGGATGATCCTGCTGGCCGACCGCAACTTCGGTGCCCAACGGCTCCTGGCTGACATCGCGGCCACCGGAGCCGAGGTCCTGGTCCGGCTCAAGAACGGCCGTCGCATGCCCGTCCTGGCCCGCTACCGGGACGGCTCCTACCTCTCGGCGCTGGGCGACCTGCGCGTCCGCGTCATCGACTGCGAGATCACCATCACCACCACCGCCGGGAAACACACCGGCCTCTACCGGCTGGCCACCACCCTGCTCGACCACCACCGCCACCCGGCAGCCGAACTGACCACGCTGTATCACCAGCGCTGGGAGATCGAGACGGCCTACCTGGAACTGAAATCGACCATCCTCGGCGGCCGGGTCCTGCGGGCCCGCACTCCGGACGGCATCGACCAGGAGATCTACGCCCTGCTGGTCGTCTACCAGCTACTGCGGACCGCCATGGCGGACGCCACCAGCACCCGATACGGCACCGATCCCGACCGCGCCAGCTTCAGCATCGCCTGGCAGACCGCCCGCGACCTGGTCATCCAGGCCGCGGGCGTCATCGCCGACACAGTTGTCGACCTCGTCGGCACCATCGGCCGACACGTCCTGGCCGGCCTGCTGCCCCAGCGGCGACTACGCGTCAGCCCCCGCATCGTCAAACGTGCCATCTCCAAGTACCAGGCCAGAGGCCCCCGCATCGACCGGACCAGCTACAAAGCCACCACCGGCATCGAAATCCTCGCACCCGCAGGCCCTTGACAACCTCCCCCAACCGCAAACTTCACGGCCTTGGCACTAGTACTGCAACGACACTCCGTGATGCCCTCTGCGTTGGTAATGACTGATGCGGGCTCGTGCTTGGCTTCTTCTTCGCCATAGTGACCATGCGAGTACGTGCTGGGTTCGGTGGCGGATCGGAGAGGAGATGCGGTTGAAGAGCCGCCGGGCTTCGTTCATGGTCACGGGTATGAGCGATTGATTTCCGCCGGTGCTCGGATCCCCCTTTTTGCCTCTGCCCGCAAGATGGCGAGGAAGGCGAGAGCGGCCATGGACAGGGTTATATGCCGGTACCACGCGGTGTACCCGCGGACCTGGTAGTGATCGAGCCCGGTCTCGTTCTTCGCGGTCTGGAAGCACTCCTCGACCATCCACCTCGATCCCGCGATCCGCGCAAGTTCCTCCAGCGGTGTCCCGGCCGGGCAGAAGCAGATGTAGTAGGCGATGTCCGTGGAATCGGTGGTGCTGCGCCGCGCCAGTAACCAGTGGTCCCAGCCTTCCCGTCGCCAGGGCCGGATCGGGGCCGCCGCCCAGTCGTACTCGCGTGGCCCGTGGGCACCGTCACCGCAGCTCAGACGCTCCCATGCGTCGTCGGGGAGTTCACTGACCAGGATGTGCGCGCGGGCCTGGCCGAAGAATTCCATGGTCATGACCATCTGGGATTTCGGGACGGCGAGGACATGGGGGATGTCGTGTTCTTCCAGCCACATCCGGATCCGGCTCGTCTGGCCGTAGAGCTCATCGGCGGTCACCCACCCGAAAGGGACACCGGCTTCCACAGCGCGCTGAAGCATGCGCAGACCCATGTCCGGTTTGGTGGCGAACTCGACATCGTCACCGATACCGGCGGACCGGCAGCGTTCGCGGTCCGACGTCCAGTCCTTCGGCAGATACAACTCCCGGTCGATCAACGCCCGGCCCTTCACGGACCCGTAGGCCAGAAAGACCGCTACCTGGGAGTTCTCGATCCGGCCGGCCGTCCCGGAGTACTGGCGCGCGACACCCGCTGACCGCACTCCTTTCTTGAGGAATCCCGTCTCGTCAAGAATGAGAACTCCCGCCACGGGATCTCCGATGTGTTCCACCACCGCGTCGCGGACGTCGTCACGCACAGCGTCCGCGTCCCACAGGTAGTGGTTCAGCAG
>NZ_JBEXLP010000016.1:0-113780 GCF_040610035.1 Streptomyces sp. NPDC004542 | reverse complement strand
ACGGCCTCCGCGCCGTCCTGCACCGCGCGGGCCGCCTCGGCGGGCGGGACTCCGGCGGCGGTCAGCCGGCACATCGTCTCCACCATGGCCACGTCGCGCGGCGTCCAGCGCCGGTGCCGGCCTCCGGCGCGCTCGGCGGGACCGATCCCGTAGCGACGGTCCCAGGAGCGCAGGGTGGTCGGTGAGACACCGAGCCGCCGGGCCAGGGCTCCGGTGGTCAGCCCCGGTTCGGTGATCCGTGGGTCGCTCATACGGCGACTATACGACGCACAAACGATGCAAGTTGAGCCGCCGCTCGTCGGGCTTCCAGCATGGCCACACCGTCCCCTGTGAGGAGCCGTGGTCATGACCTCCTATCCGGCCGTCGCCGTCACCGACCTGCCCCGGTGGGCCCCGGTCGAGGAGTCCCTCGCCGACGAGGAGCTCGCACGCGGCCTGGTCGCGGGCGAGGAAGCCTGTCTCGCGGCGGCCTACCGCCGCTGGTCGGCGCTGGTGTACACGCTGGCCCTGCGCTCCCTGGGCGACGCCGGGGAGGCGGAGGACGTCACCCAGCAGGTGTTCCTCGGCGTGTGGCGCGGGCGGCGGGGCTACCGGCCCGAGCGCGGCCCGCTGGGCGGCTGGATCGTCGGCATCACCCGCCGCAAGGTCGCCGACGCCCTGTCCGCGCGGACCCGGCGCGGCGACGTGGTGACCGCCGCCGCGGAGGCCCTGGCCGGGACCGGCACACCCGAGGAGCCCACCTCGGCCGTCGACCGCGTACTGGTGCGCCACGAACTGGCCCGCCTCCCCGCGCCCCAGCGGCGGGTGCTGTACCTGGCCTTCTACGACGACCTGACCCAGACCCAGATCGCGGAGCGCACGGGCTGGCCGCTCGGCACGGTCAAGAGCCACGCGCGGCGTGGGCTGCACCGGTTGCGGCACGGCCTGGAGCAGCGGTCGTCCGACACGGAGGACCGGGACGGGAACACCTGAGCCCCGACCGCAGCGGTTTTCGATGCGGAAACGATGCGGAGGGGTGGGACCATGTGCGGGCGGACATCTGGAGGTGGAGCCATGGGCGAGGGGTACGGGCCGGGCCATGTCCCGCCGGACGACCTGGCGTCGATCGCCCTCGACGGGGCGCAGGCGGCTCCGGCGGAGCTCCTCGCCGAGGCACTGCCCCATCTCGCCGACTGCCGCCGGTGCCGGGACGTCCTGGCGGGGCTGCTGCTGGTCGTCGCCGCGGCCCGGGCCGCCCCGTCCGGGGAAGACCTCCTGGTCGCGCCCCCGGCACGGGTGTGGCGCGACATCCTCGCGCATCACCGGGGTCCCTCTGCTCCCACCTCTGCACATAAAGAATGAATAAGAGCAGAATGGAGGGTAGCGGCGCTTACCGCATACCGCACCAGACGCGGTCAGGCCTGTAAGTCAAAGGAGACGAGTCATGGCCAACGTCTCGCACAGAGGTGACATAACGAGCCACCCCGATGTATCCGAAATGCGGGCACGCTACGCCCGCATGCTCGGCGGTCGTGATGTGGCGCTCGTGGACGGACCGGTGTTCCTGCTCGGTCTGTACTGCGCTGCGTCGCCCTGGATCCTCCACTACACGACGAGCCAGCCGGCGCTCGCGGTCCACAACCTGATCATGGGCATCGCCATCGGCCTGCTGGCCCTGGGGTTCACCACGGCCCCCGCACGGATGTACGGCCTCAGCTGGGCCATGTGTGCCATGGGTGTCTGGATGATCATCGCACCCTGGATCGTGGGCAGCGGCCCGGACGCCGGCGTGATCGCCAACAACGTCGTCATCGGCGCACTGGCCGTGGTCCTCGGGCTGATGTGCGCAGGTACGGCGGCGAAGAGCGCTCCCAAGCCGTGACCCGAGAGCCCCTGGAAGGAGAGGAAGCGGGGCCGGTCCGTGGACGGCGGACCGGCCCCGCCGCACGCCGGCGCGCTCAAGTCCCGGCCCGCTCCGCCCGCGGCGTCGGCGCGGTGCCGTACTCCTCGCTGATCTCTTTCGGACCGAACGGCCACACCCGCTCCAGCCGGGCCCAGACCAGGTAGGCCGCGCAGCCCAGGGCGAGCCAGGCCAGGGACCACTCCATGGGATGGCGGCCCGGGGAGTTCTCGTCGGCGTAGCCGTAGATCACGCACCAGCCGGCAAAGGCCACGACGCTCGGCAGCGGGTAGAGCCACATCCGGTACGGGCGCCGCAGATCCGGCCGGCGCCCGCGCAGCACGCTGAGCGCCACGATCTGGGCCAGCGCCTGCACGATCACCATCACCGTGGTGAGCAACTGGATCAGGGTCGCCAGGTCGGTGTGGCGGCCGATCAGAAAGCCGATCGCCGTGATCGCACCCATGGTGGCCAGACCCAGCATCGGGAAGCGGTGCCGGGGGTGCAGTTTCGCGTAGGAACGGAAGAACACCCGGTCACGGGCGGCATCACAGGGCACCCGCGAACCGCCGAGCAGGCCGGTGAAGACCGAGGCGAAGGCCGTGACGAGAATCAGGACGGTCACCGTGTCGGCGGCTCCCTTGCCCCAGGTCTTCTCCAGCACCGCCGATGCCACCGAGGTGGAGGCGATGTCCCGCGGGTCCGTCATCCGGTGCCAGTCGATCACCCCGAGCGTGCCGATCTGGAGCAGCAGGTAGATCGCCATGATGCCGAGGATGGACAGGAGGATGGAGCGCGGCAGGGTGCGGCCGGGGTCCTTGATCTCGGCACCCATGTAGGCGGTGGTGTTGTAGCCGAGGTAGTCGTAGATGCCGATGGTCAGACCGGCGGCGAAGCCGAGCCAGAAGCGGTCGCTCGTCAGGTCGAAGACGTGGGCTGGGTAGGTGAAGGCCATGTGCGGGCTGAAGTCCGTGGCCGCCGCGACGATCACCAGGAGCACCGAGGCGATCATCACGGTCCACATCACGGCGGCGATGCGGGCGATGTGCTCGATGCCGCGCCACAGCAGGATCACCACGAGGGTGATGACACCCAGCCCGACCAGGTCGCCCTGGGTCCCGGTCAGGTCCGGGGCCAGATAGCCCAGGTACTGGACGAAGCCGACCACACCCGTGGACATGATCAGCGGGATGAAGAGCATCGCCGTCCAGACGAACAGGAACGGCATCAGCCGGCCCGTACGGTACTGGAAGGCCTGGCGGAGGTAGACGTAACTGCCGCCGGAGCCGGGCATCGAGGCCCCGAGCTCGGCCCAGACGAGACCGTCGCACAGGGCCAGCACCGCGCCCGCGACGAAGCCGATGACGGCCTGGGGGCCACCGAACGCGGCGACCATCAGCGGGATCGTCACGAACGGACCGATCCCGCACATCTGGCTCATGTTGATGGCGGTGGCCTGGAACAGGCCGACGCGGCGGACGAAGCCACCCGTGGGTGGCGGACTACCGGACATGGGGACTCCTGACGCGCGGCAGGCAGCGGGCTCGCCCGGCGGGGCCGAGTGACCGGGTGGCCGATATAGTTAAGGAGATTTACCAGAGGCGTCAAGCAGGCGCCGGGATGGCATGAGAAGAGTCGGATGCCCGCCAGCGACGCCATGGACCCGCCGGATCAGCCCTGGAGCCGGCAGCGCCTGCGCAGCGCCAACGAGCGGCTGCTGCTCGACCGGCTGCGGATCCTCGGCACGGCCTCGCGCGCCCAACTGGCCCGCGAGACGGGCCTGTCCAAGCCGACCGTGTCCAGTGCGCTCGCCTCGCTGGAGGCCGCCGGGCTGGTCCGCAAGGTCGGCACCCACGTCCCCGAGCGCGGCCGCACGGCGGTCCTGTACGCCCCCGACCCGGCCGCCGGGTACGTGCTCGGCGTGGACGTGGGCCGCGGCTGGCTGCGGGTGGCCGTCGCCGACCTGGCCGGCACGCTGGTCGCCCGCGCCGACGTGCGCAACCGGGCCCGCGGCTCCGACGCCCTTGCCGACCTGGTCGCCTCCTCTGCCCGGCAGGTGGTGGCGAATGCCCGGCAGGTGGTGGCGAACTCGGGCGTGGACCCGTCCGAGGTGGTGCACGGGGTGGTGGGCACGCCCGGCGTGTACGACGAGAGGCAGCGGCGGGTGCGGTACGCCATGCACCTGCCGAGCTGGGGCCGCGCCGGGCTGCTGGACCGGCTGCGCGAGGAGCTGGGCGTGCCGCTGGAGGTGCACAACGACGCCAACCTGGCCGCGCTGGGCGAGTACACCTACGGGGTCGGCGCGGGCAGCAGGCTGGTCGCGTACATCCTGATCGGCACCGGGCTCGGCATGGGCGTCGTCAGCGAAGGACGGCTGTTCACGGGGGCGCACGGGCTGGCCGGGGAGATCGGCTTCCTGCCGTGGCCCGGGCAGCGGAAGCCGGAGCGGCTGGAGGACGCGGTGTCGGGGGTCGCCGTGGTGGAGGCGGCGCGCCGGTTCGGGATGAGCGGGCAGCTCACCGCGAAGTCCGTGTTCGACGCGGCCCGGCGGGGCGACACCGCGGCACGGCAGGCGGTGCGGCTGGAGGGCGAGCGGATAGCGCACACCGTGGCGGCGGCCGCCGCGGTACTGGACCCCGATCTGGTGGTGCTGGGCGGGGGCGTCGGCCACAGCGTGGACCTGCTGCTCGGGCCGGTCCGGGACCAGCTGCGCACGCTCACTCCGCTGCGGCCGAAGATCGCCCCGAGCCGGCTGGGTGAGGACGCGGTGCTCCTCGGCGCGGTGGCGACGGCGCTGGGCACGGCGCGGGAGAAGGTGTTCGAGCGCAGGTCCGGCGGGGCGTGAGCGGCGGACGCCGGGCCGCGGTGACGGGCCGAGCTCTGGTCGCGGTGATCGATCACGCCCCGCCGCGGTGATTGACACGGTCCGTCCGGAACCCTAGCTTGAGGCAGGTTAGTAAAGTTTCCTAACTTTACCGAGGCTGGAGACCCCTGTGTTCCCTCGCCCCGCCGACCGTCGCCGCCTCGTCACGGCCGCCGTCACCCTGGGCCTGCTCTGCTCGCTGGGCGGCGGCGCCTGGGCCGGACCCCGGCCCCCCGCCGAGTCGCACGGCCGGCCCCGTACCACGCACGTCCCCTCCGCCACCGGCACCGGCACCGCGCTGACCGGCTACGCGATCCAGTCCACGGCGAAGGTGACCGACTCCGCGTCCGCCGTCTCCTCCCCCGGCTATCCCGCGGCCGGCTGGTATCCGGCGCGGTCCCGCTCCACCGTCCTGGCGGCCCTGCTCGCCGACGGGGTGTACCCCGATCCCTTCCGGTCCACCAACCAGCAGAAGATCCCGAAGGCCGACTTCCAGGTCCCGTGGTGGTACCGCTCCGACTTCACGGTCGACGACACCGGGCCGCGCACCTACCTGGACTTCAGCGGGATCGTCTCGGCGGCGGACGTGTACGTCAACGGCACGCGGGTGGCCCGGGCCGCGGACGTCACGGGCGCCTACACGCACCACGAGCTGGACGTCACCCCGCTCGTGCGGGCGGGCACGAACACGGTCGCCTTCCGCGTCCGGCCCAACCAGCCGAACAAGAACCTGACGATGGGCTGGATCGACTGGCTCCAGCCGCCGCCGGACCAGAACATGGGCATCGTCCGCGATGTCCTCGTCCGCCGCGGCGGCCCGGTCGCGCTGCGCGACGCGCACGTGGTGACGAAGCTGGACGTGCCGTCGCTGGCCTCGGCGGACCTGACGGTGAAGGCACAGGCCCGCAACGACTCCGCCGCGCCCGTCACCGCCGAGGTCACCGGCAGCATCGGCGGGATCACCTTCACCCGGACCGTCCCGCTCGCGGCGCACGAGACGAAGACCGTGACCTTCACACCCGCCGACGTCCCCGGCCTGCACCTCGGATCCCCGAAGGTGTGGTGGCCCGCGGGCATGGGCGGGCAGCCCCGGTACGGCCTGGACCTCACCACGTCGGTCTCCGGCACGGTGTCGGACACCGTGCACGAGAGCTTCGGCATCCGGGACGTGCGGGCGCCGCTGAACTCCGACGGCGCCCGCCAGTACGGGATCAACGGCCGCAAGCTGCTGATCAAGGGCGGCGGCTGGTCTCCGGACGAGTTCCTGCGCTGGGACACCCGCTATGCCGAGGACCGGCTGAAGTACGCCCTCGACCTCGGCCTCAACACCATCCGTCTGGAAGGCCACATCGAACCGGACGAGTTCTTCGACCTCGCCGACCGGTACGGCATCCTCACCCTGCCGGGCTGGGAGTGCTGCGACAAGTGGGAGGGACAGGTCAACGGGAGCGGCGAGTCCGGAGACCCGTGGACCGACGCCGACTATCCCGTGGCCA
Source organism: Streptomyces sp. NPDC004542 (assembly GCF_040610035.1). NCBI lineage: Bacteria > Bacillati > Actinomycetota > Actinomycetes > Kitasatosporales > Streptomycetaceae > Streptomyces > Streptomyces sp. NPDC004542. The sequence goes on along the minus strand of NZ_JBEXLP010000016.1, from coordinate 107,542 downwards.
AGGCCTCGATGGCCGCCGAGGCGGCCCGGCTGCGCGACCACCCGAGCGTGGTCTCCTTCCTGATCGGCAGCGACTTCGCCCCCGACGCCACCATCGAGAAGAACTACCTGGACGCGCTGAAGGCGGCCGACTGGCCGACCCCCGTGGTGGCCGCCGCCTCCGACAAGTCCTCGCCGCGGCTCGGCAGTTCCGGCATGAAGATGACCGGCCCGTACGACTGGATCCCGCCCGGCTACTGGTACGCCAAGCGCGAGGGCGGAGCCACCGGCTTCAACTCGGAGACCAGCGCGGGCCCCGACATCCCCACCCTCGACACCCTGCGCCGGATGATGACACCGGCCGAACTGGACACGCTCTGGAAGGATCCGGGCGCCAGGCAGTACCACCGCTCCCCGTCACCGGTCTTCGGCACCCTCAAGATCTACGACGACGCCCTCACCGGCCGCTACGGCGCCCCGACGAGCCTCACGGACTACGTGCGCAAGGCCCAGCTCGCCCAGTACGAGGCCGTACGCGCCCAGTTCGAGGCGTACCGGCGCAACGCGACCGACTCCTCGAAGCCGTCCACCGGCGTGATCCACTGGATGTTCAACAGCGGCTGGACGTCCCTGCACTGGCAGCTGATGGACCGGTACCTCGACCAGGGCGGGGCCTACTTCGGCGCGAAGAAGGCGAACGAGCCCCTGCACGTGCAGTATTCCTACGACGACCGCTCGGTCGTCGTGGTCGGCGACCGGCATGCCGCCGCCTCGGGACTCACGGTGCGGGCGACGCTGTTCGACCCGGACGGGACGCAGAGGTACGACAGGACCGTCACCGGGGTGGCGGTCGACGGGGACGGCGCCCGCGCCACCGCTGTGACCCTGCCCTCCACGGTGAGCGGACTGCCGAAGACCTACCTGGCCCGGCTGACCCTGACCGACTCCTCCGGCAAGGAGGTGAGCCGGAACGTGTACTGGCTCTCCACCGCACCGGACACCCTCGACTGGGACCGGACCGACTGGTACCACACGCCCACGGAGCACTACGCCGATCTGAAGGGGCTGGCCGCGATGGGGCGGGCGCCGGTGTCGGCGACGGCGTCCACCCGGTCGTCGGGCGGCACGTCGACCACGACGGTGACGCTGCGCGCCACGGGGAGCGGGAAGACCCCGTCGCTGCTGACGGACGTCCACCTGGTCGACGCGGCGGGCAGGCCGGTGCTGCCGGTGCGCTGGTCGGACAACGAGGTCGGTCTGTGGCCCGGCGAGTCGGTGACGCTGACCGCCACCTACCGGACGGCCGATCTGCACGGCTCGGCCCCCCGGGTGCGGGTCTCCGGCTGGAACACGGCGGAGCAGACGGTTCCGGCCGGGTGACCCGGTGGGGCCCGGCCGGGACGGCCGGGCCCCGGGGCGTCAGCTCACGTTGAGCGCCGTGTCGTCAATGACGAACGACGTCTGCAGGGTGGAGCCCTCGGTGCCGGTGAACTTCAGGGTGACGGTCTGGCCGGCGTAGCCCGCCAGGCTGAAGCTGCGCTGGGTGTAGCCGCCGGCGGCATTGAGGTTGGAATAGGTCGCCAGGGTGCTCAGGACGGTCCCGGAGCTGTTCAGCACCTGCACCTTGAGGGTGTCGTAGGCCGTGCTGGTGGTCGTCTCCGCCGTGTCGATGTGCAGGTAGAAGCTCAGGGCGGCGGTGGTGCAGGCGGACGGGATGGTCACCGACTGGGAGAGGGTGTCGGTGGTGGCGGAGCCGTAGCCGTCCAGCCAGGCGTAGTACGAGCCCGTACGGGCCGACTCGCCGCTGGAGTTGGTGATGACACCGCTGCTGCCGCTCCAGGTGGTGTTGCCGGACTCGAAGCCGTTGTTGCCGAGGAGCTGGGCGGCCGTGCAGGAGCCGGAGCCGCCACCGCCGCCTCCGCTGCCGCTCCCCGCGCCGGCGAGCCATGCCGTGGCGTTGAGGGCGAGGGCCGCGTTGGTGGCGCCGGAGTCGTTCCAGCCGTCGTAGAGGGTGTTGCCGGACTGGCCGGTGCCGTCGTCGATGGGTGAGCTGTCGCCCCAGAAAGCGACGCGACCGCTGCCGAAGGTGCTGGTGAGGAAGAACGCACCGGTGTTCCCGGAGTATCCGGTGCGGTAGAGCAGGCCCTTGACGGCGGAGTTGTCGGCCGGCTTGAGCGTGGCGGTGGTGCCGCTGGCGATCAGGCTCTTGGTGACGGTGCCGAACGAGCCGTGCAGCACCGGGTCGCTGCTGTCGCTGATGGCCGACGGGTAGTCGGAGCCGATGCTCAGCGAGTCGATGGAGAAGCCGAACGGGTCGGTGGAGTCGACGCTGTTGTTGGTCATCAGGTCGTTGAGGATCTCGACCGCGTCCTCACCGTCGTTGTTGCGGTCGGCGCCGGTGTGATCGGAGATCATGAACAGTCCGCCGCCGTTCTTGACGAAGTTCATGATCGCCGTCTTCTCGGCGGTGGTGAAGAGGGTGTTGGGCTCCGGCAGCACCAGGGTGTCGAAGTTCGACAGGTCGGTGGCCGACGAACCGCCGTAGCCGAGGCTGGAGCCCGAGGGCAGCGTCTTCAGGCTGTAGCCGCCGGTCTTCTGCAGGGCGACGCCCCAGGAGGACAGGGCGCCGGTCCAGTCCGTCTCGGCGGACGGGGAGGAGTCCTGGCCGAGCGGGTCGGGCTGGCTGGTGGAGATGATCCAGTCGGCGTTGCCGGCCGTCTCGGCGTGGGCGTTGTCGAACAGGATGCGGTGCGTGGTGGCCGCGTGGGCGGGCGTGGCGCTGGTGGTGACCTGGAGGGCGGCTCCGGTGACGAGCAGCCCGAATCCGGCCAGGGCGGTGGTGACTCTGCTGCGGGATCTCCTCGATCCAAGCATCCGGCGAACCTCCGTGTGGGTGGGGTAGAGGCGGTGCGGGCGCCAAATCTGCGCGCGTAGAACCGGGTTGAGGGTTCTACACGCGTCGACTTATTGAAAGGTACATGGCATGGCGGGCCGGTGAACAGAAGGTCCCGGCATTCACAGGGAACAAGGGGAACGGACTGTTTCCACAGTAAGCGGGCAGATCGGACGCAGCCGGGATCCCCAGGAAGAGGGGCGGAATGGAGATCTCGGGCACCGTGGCCGTCCTGCTGGGCTCGGCGATCGCCGCCGGGTTCGGGGTGGCCGGCAGCAAGGGCGCCGACCGGATCGAGTGGCTCGTCCAGATCGGCCTGGCCGCACTGGCCGTCGCCGCCCTCGACCGGTCGGGGGCGCACCGCTGACGGGGCGTGGGGTGCCCGCCGCGCCTCAGGTCCCGTACACGTACGGCGTCGTCGTGGTGAGCGGATGGAAGCCCAGGCGCTCCAGGACGGGCCGGCTCATGGCCGAGGCGTCGACCTGGAGATAGCGGTAGCCGCGGGCCGCGGCGACACGGGCACGGTGGGCGACCAGGGCGCGGTAGACGCCCCGGCCCCGCCACGCCTCCACCGTGCCGCCGCCCCACAGCCCGGCGAACCGGGCACCCGGAACCAGCTCCAGGCGGGCCGCGCCGACCGGTTCCTCGCCGGCCAGCGCGACGACGGCCACGACGGTGTCCGGGGCGGCGGCCAGCCCGGCGAGCAGCCGGTGGCGCAGCCGGGTGCCGTCGGTGCCGAAAGCCCGCTCGTGCACGGCCACCACGAGGTCGACGCCCGCCCGGTCGACGGCGGGCACGATGCGCACGCCCTCGGGCGGTTCCGCGCCGCCGGCCATGTCCGCCGCCTCGGCGACCATCAGCGTCTCCTCCGGTTCACGTGCGAACCCGGCCGTGGCGAGCCGTGGGCCGAGGTCCGCGGGGAGGTCGTGACCGTACAGCTTCCACTCGAAGTCGCGGCCCAGGCCCGTGAAGTACGCGATCTGTTCGGCGATCACCGCGTCGGCGGTCGTGTCGTCCAGCGCGGACCACAGGACGCCGTTCCAGCTGCGGGCGTCCGCGACATGGCGCACCCAGGCGCCGGCCCGCTCCACCCGGGCGCCGGGGCCGTCGGGCCGTGCGCCCGCGCGCATGTCCCGGTCGTAGAGGGCGAGTACGGCGGCGTGATCCATGCGCCCACCCCATCATCCACGCCCGGACCGGGCAACGGGATTTACCCCGGGTCCTGTTCGGCGGATCGGCAGCAGTCGGACGGTGCTTCGGCGCGCCGGTGAGCAGGGCGTACGACGAGGCCCCCGTGCGGGCCGGTCCGAGCGCTCGGGCATCCCGGCTCCGGGTCCGCGGCCGGTCCGCCGGGCAGACGCAGCCAGGGCCTAGCCCAGTTCGAGCGTCGTGACGCCGAACACCCGTTCCGTGGCGTACGGGCGCACCGGGCCGGTGTACATGCGTGCCGTCTCGAAGGAGGGTGTGAAGCCGGCCGCCTCGGCGAGGGTGACGGCCGCCGTGTTGGGCTCGGGCACGTCGAGGGAGACCTCGGTGCCGGCCGTTCCCGCGGTGAGGGCGGTGAACAGGGCGCGGGCGTCGTCCGCGCCGTCCGCGAAGAGGGGGCCGATACGCAGGCCGTCGCGGGCGGGCCGGATCACGCCGTAGCCGGTGACGCGGTCGCCGTCGTGGCGGACGACGGTCCGGTGTCCCGGGGCGGTCAGCCACTCGGCCAGGAAGCGCGGGCGGTCGGCCGGGTGGCAGGCGCTGTCGTAGGCGGTGACGGCCGCCAGGTCGGCGGGGCCGGCCGGGCGGACGCCCGCGGGCGCTTCGGCCCCGGCGGCGGTGCCGGTGACGGCGGCGGTGCCGGTGCCGGTGAACCTGATGGTGCGGTGCGCGAGTTCGAAGCCTGACTGGCGGTAGTTGCCCTGCTGGGCGACGACTCCGTCCAGGCCGACGGTGCGGTTCCCGGCGTGCGCCAGGGCCGTCTTCCAGGTGGTGAGGCCGTGGCCGCGGCCGCGCAGGTCCGGGCGGACCAGGTAGCAGCCCAGGAAGGCGTAGTCGGGACCGTGGTTGACGACCGAGATGGCCGACACCGGTTCGCCGTCGATCCGGCCGAGGAAGAAGCCGTCGGGGTCCTGGGCGAAGAAGGCGGGCCCGTCGGACAACCCGGGGTTCCAGCCCTCGTCCGCCGCCCACCCGCTGATCACCGGCCAGTCCGCGAGGCCGGCCTGCGTGATGACGAGGTTCTGGGGGACCGGAGAGGTCATCGGTGCGCTCCATTCCGTCGGTGCCGGGAGGGGCCGGCCGGGCCGGGTCCGTGGGTGGTGCCGGGCGGTGTGCTGGGTGTGCTGGTGGATCGCGCCCGCAGCATCCTTGCCGATCATCCGGGGATCCGCTACGCCCGGATCGAGCCGTTGACCGGGCTCAACCGCGGCGTGCCGCACGGAGGTTGCCATGGGACCAACCACCGCCGGACACGGCCGGGCCCCACCGGCCGGGCGTCCGGTGGGGCCTCGGGAGGGGGCCGGAGGTGACCGGTGTCAGCGCTCCGGGCGGGGGCGGAAGCGGCGGTACAGGACCGTGCCGGCCAGCAGGAGCATGGCGCTCGCGGCGGCGGGCGCGATCTCGTCCGCTCCCGTGTGGGCGAGGGCGGGGCGCGTCTGCGGCACAGCCCTCGCGGGACCGGGGTGGGCCTTGGCCGGAGGGGTCGTACGGGGAGCCGGGGGCGTCACGGGCGTGGGGGTCGACGGCGGCGGGGAGTCCTGGCCGGGGCCGTTCACCGAGGTGTTGTCCTGGGCCGGGTTGCCGACGCCGACCACGTTCACGCTGTTCCCGCTGACGTTCACCGGAAGATCCACGGGGAGCTGGACGTCGTTGCCGGACAGCACGCCCGGGGAATCCTGCGCGGCACTGTGCGCGGAGGCACCGCCGTTGCTCTGGGCACCGCCGTCCCCCGACGCACCGCCGGTCGCCGTGCTTCCGGTCCCGCCGCCGACGTCATTGGCGCAGGCGTTGCCGGCCGCGGAATTGAGCAGTCCCACCACGTTCGCGGTGTTCCCGCACGCGTTCACCGGCACGTGCAGCGGCAGTTGGAGGGTGTTGCCGGAGATCAGCCCGGCCGAGCCGGCCGTCGATCCGTCGGCGGAGGAGCCGTCGGCCGCCATGGCGGCGCACACCGGCATGGTCACGGCCATCGCGCCGGAGGCGGCGACGACGCCGATCACACCGTTGAGGGTAACCCGTCTCATCGGTTCCCTGCCTTCCAGTGATGGTTCACGGGCACTCACCCGCACCGCTCTCAACGCAGGCGAACCAGTCCGAGTTATGGCTTATCGGCCTTTCACTCCATCGAGTGGACCCGATGATCGAACCGCACGCAAAGTGATCGAACGATCACGTATCGTGCGTATGATACGACGCCGCAGGCCGGGGCGCCCGCCCGGAGGCGTGCCCTCCGGGCCCCGCTTAAGGTGATCGGGAGACGCCGTCCCGGTCCGCAGTGGGGGTCCCTGGAGGCATCCATGCTGGCGAAGCTGTCCGCCCGGCCCGCCGCCCTGCGCTGTACGGGCGTCGGCGCCGTGGCGCTCACCCTACTGGGAGCGGGGCTGCCCGCCGCGGGGGCCGAGCCGCCCCGGCCCGACCTTTCCCGGTTCTACCGGCAGAAGATCGTCTGGTCGGCCTGCGAGGGTCCCGACATGCCCGAGGACCTGCAATGCGGCAAGGTCACCGTGCCGCTCGACTACGCCCGGCCGGGCGCGGGAACGCTGGAGGTGGCGCTGGCCCGCTACCGGGCCACGGGCAGGTCGCGGGGCTCGGTGCTGCTCAACTTCGGCGGTCCGGGCGGCGCGGGCATCGACGGACTCGCCGCCGGCGGCAAGGACTTCATGGATCTGACCAACGGCTATGACGTGGTCACCTTCGATCCGCGCGGCGTCGGCCGGTCCTCCCCCGTCAGCTGCGGCGAGGGGGCCGACCAGGCCTTCGCCGCCACGCGGGAGGCCGCGGCCGCCGGCGATGCGCGGGCCGTCCTGGAGAAGGTGCGGCAGGCGGCGGCCGAGTGCGCCGAGCACTCCGGCCCGGTCCTGCCGTACATCGGCACCGTGAACGTCTCCCGGGACCTGGACGTCATACGGCAGGCCCTGGGCGACAGGAAGCTGAACTACCTGGGCTTCTCCTACGGGACCCGGCTGGGCGCCGTGTACGCGGCCCAGTTCCCCGACAAGGTGGGCCGGCTGGCGCTGGACGGTGTGGACACGCTGACCGAGTCGCCGGCCGAGCAGGGCATCGCGGGCGCCGCGGGGCAGCAGACGGCGCTGGACGACTTCCTGGACTGGTGCGTGACCGACATCGCCTGCCCCTTCGGGCAGGACCGGCGCGCGGCCGGCGAGCGGATCGTCCGGCTGGTGCGCTCGCTGGACGCCGATCCGATGCTCACGGCCTTTGGCGACCGGTACTCGGGCCAGGACCTGGTGGGCGCGATCGGGCAGGGGCTGTACAGCAGGGAGTTGTGGCCCCTGCTGGAGCGGGCCCTGGCCTCGCTGGTGGAGAACGGGGACACGCGCGGGGTCGAGAACCTCGCCTCCGGCGGCCGGACGCTGCCCGCCGGACGGTCCGGCGACGGCGGGCTCGTCGGCCCGGACGAGATCCCTGCGGACAACCTCCCCGCCGCCCTGATGGCGGTCAACTGCGCCGACGACCCCGACCGCCCCGGCGCCGGGCAGATCGTCAAGGACCTCGGGCGACTGCGCGGGCTGTACGAACAGGCGTCGCCCGTCTTCGGCCGGCACCGGCTCACCCAGCTGCTGATGTGCTACGGCCGCCCCCGGGGCACCGACTTCATCCGCGACCGGGTCAAGAACCTGCACACGCCGAAACTGCTCCTGATAGGGACCAGGGGCGACCCCGCGACGCCGTACCGCTGGACCGTGGAGACGGCCGCGCGGCTCGGCCCGTCGGCCGTGGTGCTCGACAACAGGAGCGAGGGGCACACCGGCTACTCCTCCTCCACGTGCGTGCACCGCAAGGTCGACGACTTCCTCCTGTACGGCTCCCTGCCGGCCAACGGCAGCTCGTGTGCGCCGGACCGGAGGCCGGAGGAGGTCAACTGAGCGACAGCTCCGGCCGGTACAGGTCCAGCCAGAGGGCCAGGTCGAGGGTGCGTTCCAGGCCGTGGCGGGCGGCCTGGGTGCTGACGGCCGCCTCGCGGTGGGCGGCGAGGCGGACCTTCTCGCGGTCGACGAGGTCGAAGACGGGGTGGGCGGGACGGGCGAGGAGCTCCTTGGCCTGGTCCTGGAGGGCGCGGGCGTACAGCGGGTCCTGGGTGGAGGGGTAGGGGCTCTTGACCCGGTCGTACACGGACCGGGGGATGACGTCCGCCGCCGCCTCGCGCAGGAGGCTCTTCTCCCGTCCGTCGAAGGACTTCAGGGACCAGGGCGTGTTGTAGACGTACTCGACGAGCCGGTGGTCGCAGTACGGCACGCGGACCTCCAGGCCGACGGCCATGCTCATGCGGTCCTTGCGGTCGAGCAGGACGCGCACGAGGCGGGTCAGGTGGAGGTGGCAGATCCGCCGCATCCGGTACTCGAAGTCGCTCTCGCCGTCGAGCCGGTCGATCCCGGCGACGGCGGTGCGGTACCCGTCGGAGACGTACCGCCCCACGTCCAGCGCCTTGGCCAGGTCGGGGCGCACGATGTCGCCGTCCTCGCCGAAGGACCGGCCGGCCAGCAGCAGCCAGGGGAAGGTGTCCGCGCGGCGGGCGTCCTCGTCGAAGAACTGCCGGTAGCCGCCGAAGACCTCGTCGGCGGACTCTCCGGAGAGCGCGACGGTGGACTGGTCGCGGACGGCCCGGAACAGCAGAAGCAGCGAGGCGTCCATGTCGCCGAAAGCCATGGGCAGATCGCGGGCGCGGATCACGTCGCGGCGTACGGCGGGGTCGGCGAGGGTCCGCGCGTCGAGGACGATGTCCTGGTGGTCGGTGCGGGCGAGGCGGGCCATGTCGTGCACGAAGGGCGTGTCCGGGGTGGCGCGCAGTTCGTCGGCGACGAAGTGGTCGCTCTGGCCGGCGAAGTCGACGGCGAAGCTGCGCACCGTCTCGCCCCGCTCGGCCAGTTGACGGGCGGCGAGCGCGGTCATGACCGAGGAGTCGAGGCCGCCGGAGAGCAGGGTGCAGCGCGGGACGTCGGCCACCAGCTGGCGGCGCACGATGTCCTCCAGGAGGGTGCGGACGGCTGCCACCGTGGTGTCACGGTCGTCGGGGTGCGGACGCGTCTCGAGCCGCCAGTAGGAACGGGTCGTCAGGCCCGATCGGTCCACGGTGACGACGGTGCCCGGTTCCACCTCGCGCATGCCGTCCCACACGGCGTGGCCGGGCGTCTTGATCATGGTGAACAGCTCGCGCAGGCCGTCGAGGCCGACCCGGGCTCGGACCAGCGGGTTGGCGAGGATCGCCTTGGGTTCGGAACCGAACAGGACGCCGTCGGGGGTGGGGTGGTAGTAGAACGGCTTGATGCCCATGCGGTCGCGGATCATCACGAGCGCGTCGCGGCGGCCGTCCCAGACCGCGAAGGCGTACATGCCGCCCAGCCGCTCGGCGACGGCGTCGCCCCATTCCAGGTAGCCGCGGAGCACGACCTCGGTGTCGGAGTCGGTGGTGAAGCGGTGGCCGCGGCCGGTGAGTTCGGCGCGGAGTTCGGTGAAGTTGTAGGTCTCGCCGGAGTAGACGAGGGCGACGGTTCCGTCCGGTGTGCCGGCGGTCATGGGCTGGCGTCCGCCGGGCAGGTCGATGACAGCGAGCCTGCGGTGGCCGAGCGCGGCGGGGCCCTGCGTCCAGGTGCCGCTGTCGTCCGGGCCCCGGCAGGCCATGGTCTCGGTCATCGCGTCCAGGGCCGCTGCCTCGGAGCGCAGGTCGCGGTCGTAGGAGATCCATCCGGTGATGCCGCACATGCGTGTCCTCCAGGTCCGCGGAACCGGTTGCACCCAGCACCTATATGATGAGCGTGGGCCGGTTACCGGGGGCCGGTCAACGCGGCCTTGACCGATCGGGCGAAACCGCCGCACGGTTCCGGCCGGGTCCTGCCCGCTCCACACCCGCGGAACGGTGTGCGTCCGGGGTCCGTCCGACGGGTACCGGCCACGGGCAAAGGTTTCCCCAACATCCGGGGCCGGGGGGACCGGCAGGGCGGAGGGCGGCTCAGACCACCGGCGCCGGGCTCAGGAACCGGTCCAGCGCGGCGGTCAGCTCGGCCGGCTTCTCCAGCGGCAGTTCATGACCCGCGTCGATGATGCGGATCACCGCGTCCGGGTAGGCCGTCGCCATCCGCAGCATCTGCTTCACCGGCAGCTGGACGTCGTGGTAGCCGTGGACCAGCAGGGTCGGGGTGCGGATCTCGCCGACCCGGTCGAGGACGTCGAAGGCCCGCATGGCTCCGTACAGGGTCATGACCACCTCGCGCGGCGTCGCCGCCGAGGCCCTGATGTGCTCCCGGATCCGCTCGCGCGGGTAGCCGGGGGCGAAGGCCCGCTGGATGTTGGCGGCGACGAACAGCCTGAAGGGCACGAGGGTGGAGGCGGCCATGAGCAGGCCGCGGCCCCGGCTGAAGGCCATCCGGCTGATGGAGCCGACCAGGACCAGGCGTTCCACCCGCTCGGGACGGGAGAGGGCGATGGTCTGGGAGATCATCCCGCCCATGGAGTGGCCGATCAGTACGCACCGGCCGACCCCGAGGTGGTCGAGGAGGGCGAGGACGTCCCCGGCCAGTTCCTCGATCGTGGACACCCCCGCCCCGCCGCTCTCCCCGTGCCCGCGCAGGTCGAGGCGGACGACCCGCCGCTTCCCGGCGAAGTGGGCGGTCTGGTGGTCCCAGCGGTGCCGGTCGGCCGTCCAGCCGTGGACGAACACCAGGGGCGCGCCGCCGCCGTCGCGGGGGCCTTCGTCGTCGTACGTCAGTGTTGCGCCGTCGACCTCGAGCTGCGGCATGGGGCGTCTCCTGGAGTGCGCGCGGGTTACTGACCAGTACCGTAACCGGCCGCCGGACCCGCGTCACCGCCGTCCGGCGAGGAGCTCGAGGACGTGCCGGCTGCGCGCGGCGGCGCCGTGGTCGGGCGGCCCGGGGCCGACGAGTACGACCGGGCCGCACGGCGCCGCACCCCTCAGGGCCGGATTACCCCGAATGCCCGACAGGCGAATCAGTCCTACGGTGTTGTCATGGAGCACGCACTGAGTCCCGCGACCCTCGCCGAGTTGCGCCGTCCGCGTCCCTACCCGGCGGTCTCCGTCATGACGCCGACGCACCGGCGCGAGCCCGACAACGCCCAGGATCCGGTCCGGCTGCGCAACGTGGTGGCCGAGGCCAAGAAGAAGCTGGAGGCCGACCCGGCGGTCACCCGGGAGCGGCGGGCCGCCGTCGTGCAGCAGCTCGACCGGGCACTCGCCGAGGTCGACCTGACGCACGCCGAGGACGGCCTGGTCATCTTCGCCGCGCCGGACGAGCACCAGGTGTGGTCGCTCGCCCGGGAGGTGCCCGAGCGGGTGGTGCTCTCGGACACCTTCCTGACCCGCAACCTCGTCTCCGCGCACGCCGCGGAACGGCCGTTCTGGGTGCTGTCGGTCTCCGCGGACCGCGTCACGCTGTGGAGCGGTGCCGGCGACCGCGTCGTGGAGGACCGCTCCGGCGGCTTCCCGCTGAGCCGCGGCCGGGAGAACTTCGACGCCGAGCGGCAGGAACGGATCGGCGACCTGCCGAGCACCTTCCGCGACGAGGACACCCGCCACTTCCTGCGCGAGGCGGACACCGCGATGACCAAGGTCCTGCGCGAGCAGCCCCGCCCGTTGTACGTCACCGGTGAGGAAGCGGCGCTGTCCCTGCTGGAAGAGGTAGGCGGCGTGGCCGGGGACGCCGTGCAGGTGCGGCACGGCGGCCTCGCGCACGCCGGGCGCGAAGCGGTGTGGCAGGCCGTGAAGCCGGTGCTCGACGCGCAGGCCAGGAGGGACACCGCCGCCGTGGCCCGGGAACTGGACTCGGCACGGGGGCACCGCACCTTCGCGGCCGGCATCGACGAGGTCTGGCAGAACGCCCGGGAGGGCCGTGTGCGTCTGCTGGCGGTGGAGGAGAACTACCGCGTGACGGTCCGCGACGAGGGCCGCGGCCACCTGGTACCGGCCGCGGGCGGCGAACTCGACGCCCGCGAGGACATCGTGGACGAGATCGTCGAGCAGTGCCTGGAGACCGGCGCCGACGTCCGGTTCGTCCCGGACGGCACCCTCGGCGACGAAGCCGGGATCGCGGGAGTGCTGCGCTACTGACCCGGCCGGCCGCACCGTGCGCCTACGCTACGCCGTGACCTGTGAACGGCGAGAGAGTGGGCGCAGGGTGGCCGTCGGCCTCGCCCCGCGTCCGGCCCCGTACGCCGGGGAGAGTCGTTGACGCGGAAGCCGGGAACGGACCGGAGGCGGCCCACTGGCGGTCAGACACCGCCGAAGAGGGCGCCGAGCCCGCGCTCGACCACCGCTTCGACGTCCTCCTGCCCGGGTGCGACCACGGCATGGCTGCGCAGCAGGAACCGGCGCAGCGCGGGGGTGCGGAAGCGCAGCAGGGCGACGCCGTAGGGGGAGTGGAACTCCAGGACCGTCCCGCCCTGCCCGCACGGCCATATCCGTACGTCCCCGCACCCGGCCGGCGCCCCCAGCCCCTCCTCCAGCAGGGAGCGGGCGAAGGTCCAGGTGGCGCCCTCCCCGTCGAGCGTCGCCTCGGGCGGGAAGTCGATGAACACGGCGAGCGGGTCCTCGGTGGTGTACCGGAGGGCGGCGGTCACGGGGACCTCGTCGTCCCGGGCGGTGATCAGACGGGCGTGGGCGGGCTGCGTGAAGGAGAAGTCCATGCCTTTAGGACCTCCCTCGGGCCGCTCGCATTACGCGGCACAGCGACCAATTTCGTGTGACCTGCATCACTTGTCGACGGAGGGCGGGACGATTTCCGCCACGCCGTCGAGCGGACCCACGGGCCACCGTGACCGGTGGACCGTCCCCCCATCACCGCCCTTCCGCGCCACCCGCGCCCCCGTACGCCCCGCCGGTGTCCGTCACACCTGGCCGGGTCCGGTCCACATCGGCGCGCCCCCATGGAACACCAGCACGTCGAACACCTACCCGGGCGCTACATCGAGAGTCTCCCCGGTCGATCAAGTCACGTACCCGGTCTACGCCTCGCCTCGCCGGTCGCCTACGCCACAAAGGCGGGTCGACCATGCGTTGAGGACTCCGGCATATGCCAGAAGCACCACCGTATCGGGTGTCGCCGAATCTCTTACAGACAGTCGCGCGCTGTGCAACAGTCGTAACGGTCCTTCCGCCGGCCCCGGCCGTACCGTCCCCGCATCGGAGTGCGTCATGCCGTCCCCCCTCTCCGCGGACCGTCCCGCCGCCCAGCCACCCGGCCGGGGCCCGGTCGACGCGTTGATCTCGCAGACCCGGCGGCTCAAGGGCGACGTGAAGGCGGTACGTCGGGACACCCGGGCGGAAGGTGCCGACCCGCAGGAGCGGTGGCAGCGCGCCCTCTGCGATCTCGCCCTGCACCAACTGAGCGACCTGGACGAACACTTGGCGCAACTGCGGGACGGCCCGGCACCCGCGCCCCCCGCCCCGCACGAGGCCGCTGCCGCCGAGCACCCGGACACCGTCGGCGCCGCCCCGAGCGGCTCGCTGCTGAGCCGGGTCGGCAGCGCGGAGTGGAACCTGCTGACCGACGAGGCGAACTGGTCCGGAGAGCTCTACGGGATCCTCGGCCTGGACCCGGCCGCGTCCCCGCTCACCCTGGACGAACTGCCCTCGCTGGTCCTCGACGAGGACCGCCCGAAGCTGACGGCGATGGTGACCGACTGCCTCGTCGACGCCAAACCGATCGACGGGGAGTTCCATGTCGTGCGTCCGGACGGCTCCGTCCGGACCGTGCACATGATGGGCGAGCCCGTGCTCGGCCCCGACGGCGGCACCACCTCCATGTGGGCCGTGCTGCGGGATGTCAGTGAACTGCGCCGCCACCGGCGGACGGTGCGCGAGACCCGTGACTCCTTCCACCGCCACCAGCAGCAGGCCCGGACCGAGCAGCGCCTCGCGGCCGAGTGGCAGCAGGCCGTGCTGCCGCCGTGGCGCGGCTCCCTGCGGCTCCCGCGCCGGGGACGGCGGACACTGGACCTGGCGGCCCGCAGCCTGCCGTCCGCCACGAACTCGCTGATCGGCGGCGACTGGTACGACGCGCTCGAACTGCCGGACGGCGACACCCTGCTCGGCGTCGGCGACCTCACCGGGCAGGGTGTCACCGTCGCCTCGGGCATGTCGATGCTGCTGGGCGCCGTGCGCGGCCTGGCGATGGCGGGCACCCAGCCCGGCCGGCTGATGGCATGCCTCAACCAGTTACTGGACGCCACCGGGCAACCCGCCCTCGGCAGCGCCGTCTGCTGCCGTTACCGGCCCGCCACCCGCACCCTGGTGTGGGCGCAGGCAGGACACCCCGCCCCGCTGCTGTACCGCGACGGGACGGGGCGCGCACTGCACGCACCCGACGGCGTCCTGCTCGGCGCCACGACCGGAGCCGCCTACGGGCAGGCCGAAGTGACCCTAGAACCCGGCGACCTGCTCCTGCTGCGCACCGACGCACTGGTGCCGGGGCACGAGGGAACGGCAGCCGTGGACCGGCTCCTCGACCTGGCTCCGCGCCTGGACGCGGCGCGCACCGCGCAGGACTGTCTGCGCGTGGTCGTGGAGGAATGCGGCGAGACCGAGCGGCAGGACGACGCCTGCGTGCTCATCGCCAAGGTGAGCAACTGAGAAAAACCAGGCTAGGCCTGTGCGCTGTCGATGCCGCCGCCCTTCGTCGCGGGCAGGGCGAGCCTGATCTCCTCCCGCAGTTCGTGGATCTTCGGATAACTCGCGTACTGGGCGGTGAGCCGGTACATCTGACGCAGCCGGTCCCAGGTGCGGTGGGAGGAGTTCGAGCCCATCGACATCAGGGCCAGGCGCGCGTACCGGTCCGCCTGTTCGGGGTCGTCGGCGATGAAGCACGCCGAGGCCATGGACAGGAAGTCGAAGATCTTCGACCGCTGGCGTCCGTCGACCCTGAGGGCCAGGGCCTTCTCCGCGAAGTGCTGGGCGTGCGCGGCCGCGCCCGGGTCGTGCTCCGCCAGGGTGCGGTAGGCGAGGGCCTGCATGCCGTAAAGGTCCTCCTCCTTGAACATCTGCATCCAGCTCGGCGGCGGCACGTCGCCCTTGTCGGAGACGAAGAGGTCCTCCGCCTGGCCGAGGGTGCGGCGCATCGCCTGGCCCTTGCCCATCGAGGCCTGTGCCCAGGCCTCGATGGTGTGGAGCATCGCCTTGGTGCGGGGCAGCACCTCGTCGCCCGAGCCGGACCGGGCGAGCTTCATCAGGTCGAGTGCATCGTCGGGCCGGCCCAGGTGCACCATCTGGCGAGCCGCCCGGGACAGCGCCTCGCCGGCACGCGGCCGGTCACCGCCCTCCCGTGCGGCGTGGGCGGCGATGACGAAGTACTTCTGGGCCGTCGGTTCCAGGCCGACGTCGTGGGACATCCACCCGGCGAGGACGGCGAGGTTGGCGGCGACGCCCCACAGGCGCCGCTGGAGGTGGTCCGGGTGGCGGTAGGCGAGCATGCCGCCCACCTCGTTGAGCTGGCCGACCACCGCCTTGCGCTGCAGCCCGCCACCGCGGGCCGCGTCCCAGGCTCGGAACACCTCCACCGAGCGCTCCAGTTCCTCGATCTCCTGGGACCCGACGGGGGCGGCCTCGTAGCGGTCGTACCCGGCGGGGTCGGCGTGCAGGGGGTCGTCGAGGACCGGGGCGTCGGCCTTCAGGGTCGGATCGGATTGCAGCCAGTCGTGCATGGCGTCGCTGAGTGCGGATCCCGCGGCGAGCGCGGCGCCCGCGCCCACCAAGCCGCGTCGGTTGAGCATGAGGTCCATTCCCGTGAATTCGGTGAGGACCGCGGCGGTCCGTTCGGGCGCCCACGGCACTCCGTCGGGATGTTCGGGATGTTCCGCGTTCCCGTCGCCCGGCCGTTTCCCCGTACGCCCGTGCCGTACCAGACCGAGGTCCTCTATGGTCACGACACGGCCGAGACGCTCGGTGAACAGGGCCGCCAGCACCCGCGGCACGGGATCGCGCGGGATCTCTCCCGTGTCGATCCACCGCCGCACCCGGGAGGTGTCGGTCGCCAGCTGGGGGTGGCCCATGGCCGCCGCCTGCTTGTTGACCAGCCTCGCGAGTTCGCCCTTGGACCAGCCGGCCAGGCCGAACAGGTCCGCGAGCCGGGTGTTGGGTCGTCCGCTCACGTCAAGCCCCCAGGTTCTCGGCTGAGTTGACAGTAGCCCCGCGGAGGTTGCCGGGCGACTATTCGCCAGGGTTCGCCAGGGTGCGCCAGATGGTGTGCCACTGGGCATCGGGTGTCGAGTAGGAACGCGCCACCCCGACCCGGCTCGCTGGTTCATATGACGGGTGCATTCCCCAGGGTGCACCCGGGCGGCCGGGCCGGGATGCGCGCACGGACTCACCAAGGCAGGCACCGCAGGCACACGAAGGGATCTGTTCCGCCCATGTACGCAGCATCGTCCTCCGTGTCCGCCCCGCCCCGGCCGCTGCGTCCCCGCCCGGCGGGCAGCGGCCCCTATCCGGACCCCGGGTCGCGCCCGGGGCCACCCGTGCCCGGCGTCGGCCGGCCACGGCGCGTCGTCGGCCCGGGCAGCCAACCGCTCAGCGGACGAATCGACTTGTCCGGCCCGCAGGGCGCGCAGTTGCGCACCGCGATCGCCTCGGTGCACCGGATCTGCCCGGAGTTCGCCCCGGTGCAGGTGCTGCGGCGCAGCGGACGCTCCGTGCTCCTCGTCGGGACGACGGGGCGCAGCACGGCCGTGGCCAAGTGTCTTCTGGACCACTCCCCCGCCTGGGCGGAGCGGACCAGGCACGAAATAGCCGCATACCGCTCGTTCGTCCGGCACCGGCCGCCGGTCCGGGTGCCCAGACTGATCGCGGCGGATCCGGACAACGGCACCCTGGTCATCGAGCGGATGCCGGGCCGGGTGGCGGCACTCCAGCGGCACCCCGCGGAAGCCCCGCCCCGGTCGGACGTCCGGGCGGCCCTGGCCGCGATCTGCCGGCTGAACGCCTGGCGTCCCCCGGCGGACACGTTCGACAGGCCGCTGGAATACGCGGCCCGTATCTCCCGGTACCACGAGCTGGGTTTGCTCACCGACCGGGACCTGGGCGACCTGCAGAAGCTGCTGCACGACATCGCGCACACGGCGGGACGCCAGGACATGTGGCAGTTCTGCCACGGCGACGCGCTGCTGTCGAACATCCTCCTGTCACCGGCCGGTCCTGTATTGGTGGACTGGGAGCACGCGGGCTGGTACCTGCCGGGCTACGACCTGGCGGTGCTGTGGTCGGTGCTCGGGGACGCGCCGGCGGCCCGGCGGCAGATCAGCCAGATCGCCCAGTCGGCCGGACCCGCCTCGCGGGACGCCTTCCTGGTGAACCTGATGCTCGTGCTGACCCGTGAGATCCGTACGTACGAGACGGCCGTGCAGCGCTCGATGCACGACACCGCCCCGGCGGCGCCGGGCATGGCCCACCCGGGCGCCGCACCGTCCGGCGAGGAACAGCGGCTGCTGCTCAGGCGACTGCACGACGACTGCCAACTGGCCCGCAGGGCGGTACGCGCGGCGGTCGGCACCCGCTGAGGGGGACAGCGAAGGTCCGCGGGGCGTCAGTGGTGTACTCCACTGACGCCCCGCAGGCCGGTGCACGCGCGCCGCGAAATTCCCGCATCCCCCGCGTGACATGGGACATCCCCTTCCTCCAGGCATGATTGACGGATCGTCGGCCAGCGGGTACCACTGACCCACCGTTCGGCCCGCACGCCCCGCCACGCTCGCCATGTCCCTGGAGGCCGCCTTGCGAGGATCCGTCACCGAACCGACGCCCGGGCCCGGGAGCAGACGCAGGCGCGCGACGGGGGTCGCCGTCGCCTCCGCCGCCCTCCTGTTCCCGCTGCTGGGCGCGGCCCCTTCCCGGAGCGCCACCGAGTCGCCCACCGGCCGGCTGCAACATGCCTTCGCCTCGGCCGCCGACGAGTACCACGTGCCGCAGAGCGTCCTGCTGGCCGTCTCCTACCTGCAGTCCCGCTGGGACGCGCACGCCGGAGCGCCGAGCGTCACCGGCGGCTACGGCCCGATGCACCTCACCGACGCGCGCACCGCGCTCGCCACGTCGCCGCACCACAGCGAGGGCACCGAGGACGCCCGCGGCGACGCCGCCCGCGCGGCCCTGCGCCCGGCCGCGCGGATCCCGGCCGGCTCCGCGCTGCCCGCCCGCCTCAGGACGCTGCCCGAGGCGGCCCGCCTGACCGGGATCCCCGCCGCGCGGCTGCGCACCGACCCGGCGGCCAACGTGGCCGGCGGAGCCGCCCTGCTGGCCGCCGCCCAGAAGGACCTGGACGAGCCGCTGAGCGCTGATCCGGCCGACTGGTACGGCGCGGTGGCCCGCTTCTCCGGCGCGGACGACACGGCCACGGCGGCGGCGTACGCGGACGACGTGTACGACGTGCTGCGCACCGGCGAAGAGCGCACCACGGACGCCGGGCAGCGGGTCGCCCTGGCCGCGCGGCCGCGGATCGCCCCGGACACCGGCCAACTGCGCCGGACCGGGCTGCGCACGGTCACCGACGACGGGACGGAGTGCCCGAGGAAGGTGTCCTGCGAGTGGATCCCCGCTCCGTACGCCGAGTTCGGGGACGACGACTACGGCAACCACGACCTGGGCGACCGTCCGGTGTCGCAGAGCATCAAGTACATCGTCGTCCATGACACCGAGGGCACCTGGGACGGGGTCCTGAACCTGGTCCAGGACCCCACCTATGTGTCCTGGAACTACACGATCCGCTCCACCGACGGTCTGATCGCCCAGCATGTGAAGGTGAAGGACGTGGCCTGGCACGCGGGCAACTGGTACGTCAACGCCAAGTCGGTCGGCATCGAGCACGAGGGCTTCCTCGCCGCTCCGGACGCCTGGTACACGGAGGCGATGTACCGGTCCTCGGCCCGGCTGGTGACGTACCTGGCGAAACGGTACGGCATCCCCCTGGACCGGCAGCACGTCCTCGGCCACGACAACGTTCCGGCCCCGACCACGGCCGGCGTCCCCGGCATGCACACCGACCCGGGTCCGTTCTGGGACTGGCGGCACTACTTCGAACTGCTGGGCCGCCCCTTCCACCGCACCGCGGGCAAGCGGGGCGGGCTGGTGACGATCCGGCCGGACTACGCGGCGAACCAGCCGGTGTACACGGGCTGCGTGACCAAGGGCGAGCCGTGCGCGGCGCACGGCTCCGGCGAGGTCCGGCTGTACTCCGACCACGACGAGAACTCGGCCCTGATCAAGGACGCCGGTCTGGGCACGGACCCGACCACCGGGGTGAACGACCTGTCCTCACGGGTGTCGACCGGCCAGCAGTTCGCGGTCGCCGGCCGCTGGGGCGACTGGACGGCGATCTGGTACCTGGGGCAGAAGGCCTGGTTCCACGACCCCGGGGACGAGCCGACGGCGGTGGACGCCTCCGGCCCGGTCGTCACGCCGAAGGACGGCGCGGCCGGGGTGCCGGTGTACGGCCGCGCCTACCCGGAGAAGGAGGCCTACCCGGCCGGGGTGCCGGTCCAGTCGGTGTCGCCGCTGCCGTACACCCTGCCGGCGGGCCAGCGGTACGCGGTCGGTGACGTGGTGCCGGGCGAGTACTACTACTCGGTCACCTTCACCACCGACTCGCACCGGGTCGTGGCCGGCAAGGACCTGTACTACGAGATCCAGTTCGGCCACCGGGTGGCGTTCGTGCGCGCCGCCGACGTCGACGTGGAGCCGTCCGCCCGGTAGCCCGTGCCGGGATGTCAGCCCTGCTGGAAAAGCTCCGCCGGGAGCGGCTTCAGCAGGGCGTACAGGTCGTCCGTGATGGGGCGGTCCCAGGCGGCGATGGTGACCAGGACGCCGTCGCTGCGGTCGAACTGCACGCAGGAGATCCGGCTCTCGGAGAGCTTCAGCCGACGCACGATCAGGAGGTTGTCGCCCTGGAGCACCGGCATGTCCTCGGTGTCGGTGACCGTGACCTCCTCGTCGTTCTCCAGCGCCAGCAACAGCTGGGCCACCTCGAAGGGGATCTCACCCTCGGCGACCTCACGGGCCGGGGAACCCTCCGGCAGGTTGCCGATGATCATGGCGGGGCCCCGGCCGCCGAACAGGTCGTAGCGCAGGAAGACGCCCTGGCAGGTGCCGTCGGGGGCGGGCAGCAGTCCGGCGCCCAGATTGCCGGGCCAGTCACCCGGGTCCATGGCCAGTACGTCGAATTCGGGCCCGGCGGGAGTGGCGCTGCGGCGGCGGAGGAACGACATGCGGCCATGGTACGTGCCCGGACGCGTTCGGCGCCGTCCGGGCGGCGCCTGTTCCGTCCCCCGGGAGACCGGTGCCCCCGGCGGAACCAGCCAGCCGCCCCCGACGGCCGGTCGCGCCCCGGGTGCGGGCCGGGTGGGGGCCGGGTGGGGGCCGGGTGGGGGCCGGTGACCCTAGGGCCTGTCTGACCATTCCCGTCTGCCACGCGGCGCCATGCACGCTCCCCCCGAGGGGGTGCCCCCACTCGCCGCACCGGGCACACAACCAGGTACATCCAGTACGTGGGTGCATGCCCGGCACTCCACCGGCCTTCGGCCGGGGGGACCCCCGGAGCGCGCACCTGAGGCCGCGCGGCCGCCCTCCGGGCGACGACGGGAAGGGTCAGACAGACCCTAGGTGAGGTCGAACTCGCCCTCCCTCGCCCCGGACACGAAGGCACCCCATTCGGCGGGCGTGAAAATCAGGGAAGGACTCTCCGGGCGGTCGCTGTTGCGCATGGCGATGAATCCCTCGACAAAGGCGATCTGGACATCTCCCAGGCCTCGGCTGCTGGACTGCCACTCGGCGGTGCTGAGGTCCAGCTCCGGCTTGTCCCAGCCCATGAGCGGCTTCTGCTGGATGGTGCTCTCGGCCACGTCCGTGCTCCTCCCGGTTCGTCGTCCGCGGCCAGCCTAGCGATCGGTCCGGACCGCCGACAGGGCACGTGAGCGGGACTTTCAGGAGTCGGGCGGTTCGGCGCCCACGAGCCACATGGAGAAGAACTGCGATCCCCCGCCGTAGGCGTGCCCGAGCACCTTCCGGGCCCGCTCCACCTGGTGTTCTCCGGCCTGTCCGCGCACCTGGAGGGCGGCCTCCGCGAAACGGATCATGCCGGAGGCGCCGATGGGATTGGTGGACAGCACACCGCCCGACATGTTGACCGGCAGGTCCCCGTCGAGTCCGGTCACGCCGGACTCGGTCAGCTTCCAGCCCTCGCCCTCGTCGGCGAAGCCCAGGTTCTCCAGCCACATCGGCTCGTACCAGGAGAACGGCACGTACATCTCGACGGCGTCGATGTCCCGGCGCGGGTCGGCGATGCCGGCCTGCCGGTAGACGTCGGCGGCGCAGTCCTTGCCGGCCTGCGGGGAGACGAAGTCCTTCCCCGCGAACAGGGTGGGCTCGCTGCGCATGGCACCGCCGAGCATCCAGGCGGGGGGCCGGGGCGCACGAGCCGCGCCGGCCCGGTCGGTGAGGACCATCGCGCAGGCGCCGTCGGAGGACGGACAGGTCTCGGAGTAGCGGATCGGGTCCCACAGCATCGGGGAGGCCTGGACCTTCTCCAACGTGATGTCGTGCTCGTGGAGGTGGGCGTAGGGGTTCTTCAGCGCGTTGCGCCGGTCCTTGTAGGCGACCAGGGAGCCGACCGTGTCGGGCGCCCCGCTGCGCCGCATGTAGGCGCGTACGTGCGGGGCGAAGAAGCCGCCCGCGCCGGCCAGCAGGGGCTGCTGGAAGGGGATGGGCAGGGACAGTCCCCACATGGCGTTCGACTCGGACTGCTTCTCGAAGGCCACGGTGAGCACGGTGCCGTGGACCCGGGCGGCGACGAGGTTCGCGGCGACGAGGGCGGTCGACCCGCCCACGGAGCCGGCCGTGTGCACCCGCAGCATCGGCTTGCCGACCGCGCCGAGCGCGTCGGCGAGGTACAGCTCTGGCATCATGACGCCCTCGAAGAAGTCGGGTGCCTTGCCGATGACGACGGCGTCGATGTCGGCCCACGTCAGCTCGGCGTCGTCCAGCGCCCTTCGGGCCGCCTCCCGGACCAGTCCGGCGATCGACACGTCCCGGCGGGCCGCCACGTGCTTGGTCTGGCCGATCCCTGTGACGGCCACGGGTTCCTTGCTCATCGGGGATCCCCCTCGAGTACGGCGACCAGGTTCTGCTGCAGGCACGGGCCGGACGTGGCGTGCGCCAGGACGCGGTCACCGGCGCCGCGGTGGATGCGGGCGGCGGCCTCGCCGATACGGATGAGCCCGGCGGCCATGACCGGGTGGGCGGCGAGGGCTCCTCCGGAGGGGTTGACGCACACGCTGTCGTCCAGCCGCAGTGCCTTGCGCAGCACGACCTCCTGTGAGCTGAACGGCGCGTGCAGCTCCGCGGTGTCGACCGGCCGTTCGAACGCGCCGGCCTTCTCGGCGGCCAGCCGCGTGGAAGGCGAGCGGGTCAGGTCGCGCACGCCGAGGCCGTGGGCCTCGATGCGGTGGTCGATGCCCCGGATCCAGGCGGGGCGCGCGCACAGCTCGCGGGCCCGTTCCCCGGCCGCCAGGATCACTGCGGCGGCGCCGTCGCCGATGGGCGGGCAGTCGCCGGTGCGCAAGGGGCGTACGAGGTACTCGCCCTGCGGTACCGGGCCGCGCAGCTGGGCATGCGGGTTGCCGGCGGCGTCGGCCCGGCTGCGCGCCCCGATCGCGGCGAGCGCGGACTCGTCGGTCTCCCCCGCGTCGATGAGCGCCTGGGCCTGGAGCGCGGCCAGGGCGACGGAGTCGGGCCACAGCGGGGCGACGTAGTACGGGTCGAGCTGCCGGGTGAGCACGTCGCGCACCGGGCCGGGCGAGGACTTGCCGTAGGCGTAGACGAGCGCGGTGTCGGCGTCCCCGGTGAGCAGTTTGGTCCACGCCTCGTACAGCGCCCACGCGCCGTCCATCTCCACGTGCGACTCGGAGATCGGCGGCCAGGCGCCCACTCCGTCGAGGGCGAGGGTGAAGGAGAAGGCGCGGCCGGCCAGGTAGTCACTGGATCCGGAGCAGGTGAAGCCGATGTCGGCGGTCTTCAGGCCGGTCCGGTCGAGCACGTCGTGCAGCACCGGCATGAGCATCTCCACCTCGGAGAGCTCGTCGCTGGTGCGCCGGTGGTCGGTCTGCGCGAAGGCGACGACCGCGATGTCCCGCGTCACAACAGCTCCTTGTACGTCTCGTAGTCCGCGTCGGGTTCGCCGGTGGGCCGGTAGTGGTCGGGGTAGCGGGCGCCCTCGGTCCACACCGGCTCCACGCGCAGGCCCATCCGCACCTGGTCGTAGGGGATGCCGCCGATGCGGCCGTGCAGGGCGAGGTCGGCGCCGTCGAGGGCGATGTGCGCGTAGACGTACGGCACTTCGATGTCCAGGTTCTTCGCCTTGATGTTGACGATGCAGAAGGTGGTCACCGTGCCGCGGGGGCCGACCTCGACCTGTTCGCAGGTGGCGACCCCGCAGGTGGGGCAGGCGCCCCTGGGCGGGACGTACACCTTGCGGCAGCTCGGGCAGCGTTCCCCGACCGTGCGGCGGCCGGAGAGGGCGGTGATGTAGGCGGTCTGGGCGCGGCCGGGCGAGTAGGTGTAGTCGAGGCGGGCGGGGGCGACGATGCCGGTGACCGGTTCCCCGGACTCCCCCGCGTCAGCGGTGACCACGGTGTCGTCACCGTCGTACGGCTCGAAGCAGGCGATGTCGGTGATGGCGCCGGTGCGCTCCTCGGCCCAGCGGATCCGGACCCGCAGACCTGTGCGCACGGCGTCGGGACCGGGTGCGTCGACGGCGTGCAGCAGGGCGGTGTCGGCGCCGTCGAGCCGGACCAGGGCCCAGGCGAAGGGGGTGGCGAGGGGCTGGCCGCGGCGGGGGTCGGGGTTCCAGGCCCAGGTGGTGACCGTGCCGGTGGAGGCCACGGGGACGAGCTCGCGGATCTCCTCGGCGGTCACGGGGTCGTACTCGACGGGCGGGACGAGCGTGCGTCCGTCGCCGGTGCGCACCCCCAGGACCACCCGTTCGCGCAGACCGGTGAGGAAGGCGCTCTGGACCGGGCCGAGGGAGCGGGTGAAGGGGAACTCGACGACGAGTGGCGCTTTGAGGACTTCGGGCATCGAAGGCTCTCCTCGGGGTCAGGCTCGCTTGTAGACGGGGGGCCGTTTCTCCGCGAAGGCGCGGGCGCCCTCCTTGGCGTCGGCGGTGTCGAAGACGGGCCGGCCGCGTTCGAGTTCGGCGGCCAGACCGTCGGTCTCGGTCATCTCGGCGGTCTCGTACACCGACGCCTTGACGGCCTCGACGGCGAGCGGGCCGCAGGCGTTGATCTGTTCGGCGATCTCCAGGGCCTTGGCGAGCGCGGTGCCGTCGGGGACGACATGGCCGACGAGTCCGATGCCGGCGGCCTCGCGGGCGGTGTACGGCCGTCCGGTGAGCAGCATCTCCAGGGCGTGGGTGCGCGGGATCTGGCGTTGCAGCCGGACCGTGGAGCCGCCGATCGGGAACAGCCCGCGCCTGACCTCGAACAGGCCGAAGGTCGCGGACTCGCCCGCGACCCTGATGTCGGTGCCCTGGAGGATCTCCGTACCGCCCGCGACGCAGTGGCCCTCGACGGCGGCGATCACCGGCTTGCGCGGGCGGTGGTGCCGCAGCATCGCCTTCCAGTGCAGGTCGGGGTCGGCCTTGAGCCGGTCCCGGTGGTGCTGCCCTGCCATGCCCTGGCCGGCCAGGGCCTTGAGGTCCATCCCGGCGCAGAAGGCGCCGCCGGCTCCGGTGAGCACGACGGAGCGCACCGCGTCGTCCGCGTCGGCCTCCAGCCAGCCGTCGTACAGGCCGACGAGCATCGGCAGCGAGAGCGCGTTCTTGGCCTCGGGCCGGTTGAGCGTGAGCACCAGCGTGCCGCCCTCGCGCCGCACGGTGAGGTGTTCGGTTCCACCCATGCCCCTCTCCCCTCTGACAGAACGAGAACAGGTTGCAGTAGTGGAGGGGGCACTTCAAGGGTTTTCTGACAGACAGTCAGATTTCTCTGCGGGAAGCCTTCACAGTTGCGGTGCCCTTTGCTCTGATGACCGGCGGACCGACAGATGCCAGGTACGACTGCCCGGGGTCAGGAGGAGCGGTGGAGTACAACCTTGCCGATCTGTTCGAGTCGGTCGTCGACGTGGTACCGGACCGCGAGGCGCTCGTGTACCTCGACCACCCCGGCACCGGTGCCGAGCGCCGTCTGACGTACGCGGAGCTGGACGCCGCAGCCAACCGCATCGCCCACCATCTGATCGACAGCGGGATCCGGCCCGGTGAGCATCTGGGTCTGCACCTGTACAACGGCGTCGAGTACCTGCAGACGGTGCTGGGCTGCCTCAAGGCCAGGATCGTGCCGGTCAACGTCAACTACCGCTATGTCGAGGAGGAGCTGGTCTACCTCTACCGGGACGCCGACCTGGTCGCGCTGGTCTTCGACGGGGAGTTCGGCGACCGGGTGGCGGCGGCGCGGCCACGCGCGCCGGAGCTGCGGCACCTGCTGAGCGTGGGCGGGCCGGCGCGGGTGCCCGGCGCTGTCCGGTTTTCCGAGGCCGAGGCCGCCGGATCATCCGAGCGCGGCTTCCCGGCGCGTTCCGGCGACGACCAGTTCATCATCTACACCGGCGGGACGACCGGCATGCCCAAGGGCGTGATGTGGCGTCAGGAGGACCTGTTCTTCGCCGGGCTGGGCGGCGGGGCGCCGACCGGTGACCCGGTGAAGAGACCGCAGGAGCTGGCCGAGCGGGTCGCCGCGGGCGGCTCGGGGATCACCTTCTTCCCCACTCCCCCGCTGATGCACGGCACCTCCACCCTCACCGCGTTCATCGGCTTCAATTTCGGGCAACGGGTCGTCATCCACCGCAAGTTCGTCCCCGAGGAGGTGCTGCGGACGGTCGTAAGGGAGCGGGTCACCAGTATGTCCCTGGTCGGCGACGCGATGCTGCGCCCGCTGATCGACGCGCTGAACGGGCCCATGAAGGGCACGGACTGCTCCTCCGTGTTCAGCGTCTCGTCCTCGGGCGCGGTCATGTCGGAGACGGTGCGCCGGCAGTTCCGGGAGCTGGTCCCGAACGCGATGCTGCTGAACAACTTCGGCTCCTCCGAATCCGGGTTCAACGGAACGGCGACAGAGGACTCCGGTCCCGAGCGCGGTTTCCGCATCCGCGTCAACTCCCGTACGCGGGTGGTCGATCCGGCCACCCACGAGCCGGTCGCCCCCGGCGAGACCGGCCGTGTCGCGCAGTGCGGCCACGTACCGCTCGGCTACTACAACGACCCGGGGAAGACCGACGAGACCTTCTTCGAGAAGGACGGCCGGCGCTGGGTGCTGCTCGGCGACATGGCGACCGTCGACGAGGAGGGCGTCGTCACCGTCCTCGGGCGCGGCTCCCAGTGCATCAACACCGGCGGCGAGAAGGTCTATCCGGAGGAGGTCGAGCAGGCGCTCAAGTCGCATCCGGACGTGTACGACGCCCTGGTGACCGGGGTGCCGGACGCGACCTGGGGCAACCACGTCGCGGCGGTGGTGCAGTTGCGCGAGGGCGCCGCCCGGCCGTCCCTGGCCGACATCCAGGCGCACTGCCGTACCCACCTCGCCGGATACAAGGTCCCGCGCCAGCTGGTGATCACGGACCGCGTCCAGCGGTCGCCGAGCGGCAAGGCCGATTACCGGTGGGCGCGGGAGGTGGCGGTGGCGGCGGACCGGTAGCCGCCGGCGATTCCGACCGGGTGATCGTGGCGGCGTACCCTGTGCGCGGCCGGCCTCCGCCTTTGAACGAAAGGTGACGGCCGGTCGTACGGGAGGCGACGGAACAGACTCCGTCGCACCAGCACCGGGTTACGCACGGAAGGACCTTCGGGTGTCGCACCTCACGCCCCCTCGCCAACTGCCGGACGCGGACGCCGGGGCGGGCCCGGATCCCGACGCGACGGCGACGGACGCGACCCCGGGGGACTCCGGGACAGCCGGACGGACCGGGGCGGACGCGAGCCCCGAGACGGACGCGAGCCCCGAGACGGACGAGCGGGCGGAGGATACCGGCGAGGAGGAGCGCGGCGGGACCGCCGCCGACGCCGCCTCCCCCGCCCGCCCCGGCCGGTTCGACTGGCGCCGTCGCCACCCCCGGGCCGCGCGTGCGGTGCGGGGGGGCACGACCGTCCTGGCCGGTGCGCTGGTGCTCACCGTGCTCCTCGTGCCCAACCGCCTCGACTGGATCACCGTCCGGTCGTTCCTCCGTCTGCCGGTCGAGGCGGTCTTCCTCGCGGCCGTCCTCCTCGCGCTGCCGTCGAGGGCGCGGCGGATCACGGCCGGGGTCCTGGGGGTGTTCCTCGGGCTGTCCGCCCTCCTGAAGTGCCTCGACATGGGCTTCCGCCAGACCCTGGCCCGGCCGTTCGACCTGGTCTTCGACTGGGTGCTGCTGAACGACGCGGCGGACTTCCTCAAGGACTCGCTCGGCCGCCCGGGTGAGGTGCTCGCGGTGGCCGGGGTGATCGTCCTGGTCGTCGCGGTGCTCGTGGTGAGCGCGCTCGCGATGGTGCGGCTGGCGAACGTGCTGGCCCGGCACCGGCCCGTGGCCGTACGCACCACGCTGGTCCTGGGCGTCGTGTGGATCATCTGCTTCACCCTGGGCGTGCAGTCCGGCGGGGTCACCTTCGCCACCAAGGGCTACGCCCAGTACCTGGCCAACCGTGTGCGTTACGTCCGCGACGGCCTCGGGGACGCCGAGGTCTTCAAGAAGCAGCTCCCCGTGGACGCCTTCGCCGACACCCCGTCCGACCAGCTGCTGACCGGGCTGCGCGGCAAGGACGTCATGTTCACCTTCATCGAGAGCTACGGCCGCGTGGCCATCGACGATCCGGCGATGGGACCCGAGGTCGACGCGACGCTCAAGGAGGGCGACGCGAGGCTCGAGGCGGCGGGCTTCTCGGCGCGCAGCGGCTGGCTCCGGTCGCCGGTGACGGGCGCCGGCAGCTGGCTCGCCCACTCGACGTTCCTGTCCGGCCTGTGGGTCAAGAACCAGCAGCGGTACCGGACCCTGACCAGCAGTGACCGCGCGACCCTCACCAGCTACTTCCGGAAAACCGGCGCCTGGCGGACCGTCGGCATCGTCCCGGGCGTCCGCAAGGCCTGGCCGGAGGGCACCTACTTCGGACTCGACCACATCTACGACTCGACGCACCTGGGCTACCAGGGCCCGTACTTCAGCTGGACGCCGGTGCCGGACCAGTTCAGCCTGGAGGCCTTCCAGAAGCTGGAGCACGGCAAGAGGAACCGCGACCCGATCATGGCGGAGATCATCCTCGCCTCCAGCCACAACCCCTGGTCCCCCATCGCCCACATGATCGACTGGAAGGACCTCGGGAACGGCTCGGTCTTCTACAAGATCAAGAAAGAGGGCACGGACCCCACCGAGGTCTGGAAGAGCGCGAAGCGGGTGCGGACCGAGTACCGCAAGGCCATCCAGTACTCCCTGGACAGCCTGACGCAATGGGTCCAGCGCTACGGCGACGACAGGACCGTCCTCGTCTTCCTCGGCGACCACCAGCCCGTCCCGACGGTCACGGGGGGCAGCACCAGCAGGGACGTGCCCGTCACCATCGTCGCCCGCGACCCGAAGGTGCTGGACCGCATCTCCGGCTGGGGCTGGACGGAGGGACTCAAGCCCGCGGCCGACGCGCCCGAATGGGCGATGAACACCTTCCGCGACCGCTTCATGACGGCGTACGGCCCGAACGGCGGCTGAGCGGGGGCGCGCCGCCGCCGGGTGCGCGGGCAGATCCCCGCGCTCCGGCCCGGGCGGGCGCCCGACGCCTGGTGCCCGGAAAAGTGCGGCCGGACCTCTTGCCCGGGGCGGGGTGGGCTGCGTTAACTGATCCCGAGTGGATCGACCGAACGATCGGTCGACGGGGCGGGGCGCGGCCGGCGAGGGAGAAGTGCCATGGCGGAGACGAGCGACCTGCTCGACGCGGGAGAACGGCTCGACGCCCAGGCGCTGCGGGCGCTGCAACTGGAGCGGCTCGGGACCTCCCTCCGGCACGCCTATGACCACGTGCCCTTCTACCGGGAGTCCTTCGACAAGGCAGGGGTCCGCCCTCAGGACTGCCGCTCGCTCGCCGACCTGGCCCTTTTCCCCTTCACCACCAAGGCCGACCTGCGGGAGAACTACCCGTACGGGATGTTCGCCGTGCCCCGCGAGCGGATCCGCCGCATCCACGCCTCCAGCGGCACCACGGGACGCCCGACGGTGGTCGGGTACACGGACGACGACCTGTCCCTGTGGGCCGACATGGTGGCCCGTTCCCTCCGGGCGGCGGGCGCGCGGCCCGGCGACACGGTTCACGTGGCCTACGGCTATGGACTGTTCACCGGCGGTCTGGGCGCCCACTACGGCGCCGAGCGCCTGGGCTGCACGGTCGTCCCGGCCTCCGGTGGCATGACGGCCCGGCAGGTCCAGCTGATCCAGGACCTGCGGCCCGGGATCATCATGGTCACGCCCTCGTACATGCTCACCCTGCTCGACGAGTTCGAACGGCAGGGCGTCGACCCGCGCTCCACCTCCCTGCGGGCCGGTGTGTTCGGCGCCGAGCCGTGGACCGAGGAGATGCGGCGGGAGATCGAGGAACGGTTCGCGATCGACGCGGTCGACATCTACGGGCTGTCGGAGGTGATCGGCCCCGGCGTGGCCCAGGAGTGCGTGGAGACCAAGGACGGCCTGCACATCTGGGAGGACCACTTCTTCCCCGAGGTCGTAGACCCGGTCACCGGCGAGGTGCTGCCGGACGGCGAGGAGGGCGAGCTGGTCCTCACCTCGCTGACCAAGGAGGCGATGCCGGTGATCCGGTACCGCACCCGTGACCTGACCCGGCTGCTGCCGGGCACGGCCCGGGTGTTCCGGCGGATGCGGAAGGTCACCGGCCGCAGCGACGACATGGTGATCCTGCGCGGGGTGAACCTCTTCCCGACGCAGATCGAGGAGATCGTCCTGCGCACCCCGGCCGTCGCCCCGCACTTCCAGCTGCGCCTCACCCGCGAGGGCCGCCTGGACGCCCTCACCGTGCGGGCCGAGGCCCGCCCCGGCGCCGGCCCGGAGGCCCGGGAGGCGGCGGCCCGGGACATCACGGCGGCCGTGAAGGACGGCATCGGCGTCTCCGTCACCGTCGAGATCGTCGAACCGGAGTCGCTGGAGCGCTCGCTGGGCAAGCTCCGCCGCATCGTGGACCTCCGCCCCCGCTCCTGACCGGTACACCGGTACGCCCAGGGCCGGTCGTCAGCCGGCGGGATCGAGCACGACCGGCAGCTCGGCGAGACCGCGGAAGGCCGGGAAGGGGACCTCCAGCCATCGTGCCCGGCCGGCCGGAGCCGTCCCCGGGAACCGGTCGAACAGAGCGGTGAGGGCGAGCTGTGTCTCCAGCCGGGCCAGCGGGGCTCCCAGGCAGTAGTGGCTGCCGTGCCCGAAGCCGAGATGGGCGTCCTGCGCGTTCCCCGGCCGCCGCACGTCGAACTCGTCCGGGGCGTCGAACTTCCGCGGGTCGCGGTTGGCTGAGCTGAGCGCGATCTGGACCAGGGCGCCCTTGGGGATCCGCGTCCCGGCGTACTCCACGTCCTCGGTCGCGTAGCGGAACGTCCCGCTCTCCACGGAGCCCTCGTAGCGCACCAGTTCCTCGACCGCCGCCCGGATCAGCCCGGGGTCCTCGCGCACGGCACGGAGCTGCGCGGGACGGGACAGGAAGTGGTGGACGGCGTTGCCGATGAGGTACGCGGTCGTCTTGTGGCCCGCGAACATCAGCAGGAAGGCGGTGGAGACCAGCTCGTTCTCGGAGAGCCCGCCGTCGTTGTCCCGGACCGCGGTGAGGGCGCTCAGCAGGTCGTCGCCCGGCCGGCGGCGCTTGGCCGCGATGAGGTCCGTGAAGTACGCGTGCAGATCCTCCTCCGCCTTCTGCTGGGCCCGCTTGGCCTCCTCGCCGAAACCGGTCTGCGCCACCGTGGTGGACAGGTGCTGCATCCGCGACCGCTCCCCCGGCGGCACGCCGAGCAGGTCGCAGAGCACGATGACCGGCAGCGGGAACGCGAACGCGGGCAGCAGGTCGAAGGGCTCCCGGACCGGGCACGCGTCGAGCAGGCTGCCGACGACGGCTTGGATCCCCGGCCGCAGAGCATGCACGCGGCGCGGGGTGAACGCGGAGCTCACCAGCCTGCGCAGCCGGGTGTGCTTGGGCGCGTCGGAGTTGAGCATGTTGTCGTCCAGCGCGACGGACGAGTCACCGAAGATCCTCCGGTAGGCGTCCATGGCCCCGTACATGTCCTTGCTCAGCCGCGGGTCCGACAGGGCGGCCCGCGCGTCCTCGTACCGTGTGATCAGGTACGTCTCGTTGCCGTGCGGCGGTCTCAGGGGGCAGACCGGCGCGGCCTGGCGGAGACGGGCGTAGACCGGATGAGGATCCCTCCGGAACTGCGGGGTGCACCCCTCGGCCGCGGCGACGGCCTCCTGCGTGGTGGTCACGGGCGCCTCCCCAGGTCGAAGAGGGCCTCGGCGTTGCCGCCGAGGACGAGCCGCTGGGACGCCTTGTCGAGCGGCAGCTTCTCGATCATGCGGATGGCTTCCTCCAGCGGCGCCGCCAGCGGCGGTGAGTCGGTGCCGAACAGCATCCGCTCGGGCCCCAGCACCTCCGCGTTCAGGCTCAGGTGCGCCGGGCTGAACGGGCTCGTGTCGACGTACATGCGCCGGAGCGCCGCGGCCGGGTCGGCGGGCGGGGCCCCGGCCGCCCGCCGGGCCGGGGCCGCCCCGGGCCGGCCGGGGGGCGGCGCGTTCCCGGCCCAGTGCCGGGGGCGCGCCGCCGTCCGCAGGCGCTCCGGCAGCAGCGCCATCGCGCCGCCGCCGGTCGCGCCGATCAGGCGGAGACCGGGGTACTTGTCCAGCCATCCCGCGAACGCGATCATGGCCATGCCCACGGTGATGTCGCCGAACCGGCCGATCTGCTCCACGAACCCGGTCTCGTCGACCCGTTCGGTGCCGACCGGTTCGGCCGGTGCGTGCACCAGGACGGGCACGCCCGTCTCCGCGGCCAGCGCGAAGAAGGAGTCGGCCCGTGGCGAGCCGAGCAGCTCCCCGTGCACGCTGGACGTGGTGATCAGTCCGACGAAGGCGGGGTCGGCCAGGGTCTCCCGCACCCCTTCGAGGTGGTCGTCGTCGCCGAACGGGTTGGCGTACACGTATCCGCGCAACTGGTCCGGGAACCTGCCGATGAGGCCCGACATCCAGGCGTGGAAGCCGCGCAGCCGGTCCCGTGGCTGCGCGTAGTTGTCGACGCCCGCGACCCGCGCCATCGCGCCGGCCCCGACGGGGCTGCCGATCACGGTGAGGTCGATCCCGG
Source organism: Streptomyces sp. NPDC004542 (assembly GCF_040610035.1). Lineage (NCBI taxonomy): Bacteria > Bacillati > Actinomycetota > Actinomycetes > Kitasatosporales > Streptomycetaceae > Streptomyces > Streptomyces sp. NPDC004542. The sequence goes on along the minus strand of NZ_JBEXLP010000016.1, from coordinate 75,116 downwards.
CCTCGGCGCGAGCGGCGAGCATGCCGTCGACGTCGGTCAGGCTCGGAGGCATGGGGAAGCGTTCGGCCGCCTCCGGTGGGGACAGGTGCCCGTGGATGTCGATGATCACGTGTCGCTTCCCGTTCTCGGTGTGAGTGCCCGGGCGACCGCGGCGCAGTCCTGGTCGCCCAGCCCTTGCTCGGTGGCGCGGACGTGGGTCTCCGCCGCGGCGGTCGCCAGCGGCAGGCTCAGGCCGGCCGCCGCTGCCTGCTTGGAAGCGAGCATGAGGTCTTTGGTCATCAGCCGCAGCCGGAAGTCCGGCTCCTCGAAGCGGCCGGAGGCCAGGCGCCGCGACTTGAACGCCATGACCGGCGAGGCGAATCCGCTGCCCGCGATCGTCCTGAGGACCAGCTGCCGGTCGAGTCCCGAGGCGGCGGCGAGTTCACCGGCCTCCGCCAGGGCCTGCACCTCTATGCCCATCAGCAGGTTGAGGAGCAGTTTCATCCGCATGCCGGAACCGAGTGCGCCCAGATGGACGACCTCCTTGCTCAGCATCCGCAGCAGCGGCCGGCCGGCCTCGAACACCGGCTCCTCACCGCCGACGAACAGCCGCAGCTCGCCGTCACGGGCGTGGTCGCGGTTGCCGAGCATGCCCACGTCCAGGACCGACGGGACGTCCCCGGCGATCTGGACGACCTCTTCGGGCGCGACGGTGCTCGCGCAGATCAGGACGCCGGGGTAGGTGCCCCGGGCAAGCGCCCCGTCCGGTCCGCGCAGCACGGCGCTCAGGGCTTCGCCGTCGGTGACGGCGCAGATGGCGGCCCTCGTGCCCGCGACGGCGTCGGCGGGGTGGAGTGCCACGAAGGCGCCCGCCTCGGCGAGCGCTCCGGCCCGGTCCGCGGTGCGGTTCCAGACCCGCACCGGTACCCCCTGGTCGAGGAGGCGGGCGGCGAGGCCGGCGCCCATCGTGCCCAGCCCGAGCACGGCCACGGGGTCGTTGGCCCGCCGGGTCATGACGTCACCCCCCGGGTCTCCTTGACGACCCGGAACCGCAGCGACTGCGTCGAGTCGACCCATTCGCGCAGCGGGGCCACCAGCGCGCGGTGTTCCTCGCTGCGCTGCCAGGCGAAGAAGGCCTCGGCCGTCTCCCACTCGCTGGTGATCACCCACTGCCGGGAGTCGTCCACGGGTTCGCCCAGCCTCTCGACGATGTGGCCGGGGGTGCGCGCCACCGACGTCCGGATCCGGTCGTAGAGATCCAGGAACCCCTGCTCGCCGCCCTCGATCACGCGGACCGTGAAGACGACGGCCAGCTTCTCGGCCGGACGGCCCTGCTGCTCGGTGTCCATGTCTCCTCCTGGTGGTGAGATCCGGCAGGACACGCATCCCACCGACTCACGACGCCCGTGTGGACGCAACTCCGAACGGGGGAAGGGCCAGCGGGCGCAAGGGGTTCACGCTCCGCGGTTACTCCGTCCGGGTGGGTGACAGGCAGGGGGCGACAGGCGGGGGCGGCACCGTTCGCCGCCCGGCCGCCGGACCCGGGCCGTCTCACCCGGACGGGGGCACCGCCGCCCCCTCGCGGACCGGCCCGCGGGGGACGCTCGACCGGGCGGGGTCCCAGGCCGGCGACCGGCGCGTGGTCAGCCGCCGAACCGGTCCCGCAGCTCGCGCTTGAGGATCTTGCCGCTGGCGTTGCGCGGGAGTGCGGTCACGAACAGCACCCGCTTGGGCGCCTTGAAGGGGGAGAGTTTCTCGCGCGCGTGGGCGATGAGTTCCTCCTCGGTCACCTCCCCGCGCGGGACGACGACGGCCGTGACGGCCTCGACCCACCGCTCGTCGGGCAGACCGATGACGGCCGCCTCGGCGACGGCCTCGTGCGTGTACAGCGCGTCCTCGACCTGCCGGGAGGCGACCAGTACGCCACCGGAGTTGATGACGTCCTTCACCCGGTCGACGACGGTGAAGTAGCCGTGCGCGTCCCGCACCGCGAGGTCGCCGGAGTGGAACCAGCCGTCGCGGAAGGCCGCGGCCGTCTCCTCGGGCTTGTCCCAGTAGCCCTCGCACAACTGCGGTGAGCGGTAGACGATCTCACCGGGTGTGCCGTCGGGCACGTCCTCGCCGTTCTCGTCGACCACGCGGGCGTCCACGAACAGCACGGTGCGGCCGCAGGAGTCGAGCCTGCCCTTGTGCTCGTCGGGTGCCAGGACGGTGGCCAGCGGGCCGATCTCGCTCTGGCCGAAGCAGTTGTAGAGGGCCAGCTTCGGCAGCCGTTCGCGCAGCCGTTCCAGCACGGGCACCGGCATGACCGACGCCCCGTAGTACGCCTTGCGCAGGCCGCTGAGGTCACGGGTGGCGAAGTCGGGCCGGTTCGCCAGGCCGATCCACACGGTGGGCGGCGCGAACAGGCTGTCCACGCGGTCCGCTTCGATGAGGTCGAACAGAAGGTCGCCGTCCGGCGCGTCGAGAATGATGTTGGTCGCGCCGACCGCGAGATGGGGCAGCAGGAAGACGTGCAGCTGGGCCGAGTGGTACAGCGGCAGGGCGTGCGCCGGCCGGTCGCCGGCGCTCAGGTCCAGGGCCGTGATCGCGCTCAGGTACTCGTGCACCAGCGCCCGGTGGGTCATCATCGCGCCCTTGGGCAGGGCGGTGGTGCCCGAGGTGTACAGCAACTGCGCCAGGTCCTCGGTGCGCGGTCCGGGGCCGTCGTACGGGGGTGTCTCCGCCAGCCGCGCGAGGAACGAGTCCTCGGCGTCCCTCAGCGGCAACACCCTCACCTCGTCCGGGAGCCGCCCGGCGATGTCCGGATCGGCGAGCACCAGGCCGCTGCCCGACTGGCCGACGATGTACGCGAGGTCGCCACCGGTCATGTTGTGGTTGACCGGTACGTGGACGAGGCCGGCGCGGGCGCAGGCGAGGAAGGCGATCAGGTACGCGTCGGAGTTGTGGCCGTAGGCGCCGACCCGGTCACCCGGGGTGAGGCCCTCGGCGAGGAGCAGACCCGCCGCGCGGGAGACGGCGTCGTCGAGTTCCGCGTACGTCCACGTCCGTTCGCCGTACTCCACCGCGACCCGTGCCGGGGTGCGCCGCGCGCTGCGCCGCAGCACTCCGTCGACCGTGCTGCCATGTCCCTGCGTCATGTCACATGATCTTCGACCCGCTCGGCGGAGAGGTCAAGGACTGGGCTACAAGGGCCTCGTCCGGCCCTCCCAGTACGGGTCGCGCAGTCGTCGCTTGTACAGCTTGCCGTTGGGGTCGCGGGGCATCTCGGTGATGAAGTCGACGCTCTTGGGGCGCTTGTACCCGGCGAGCCGTCCGGCGCAGTGGTCGAGCAGGGCGGCGGCGAGGGCGGGTCCGGGCTCGTGGCCCGGGGCGGGTTCGACGACCGCCTTGACCTCCTCGCCCCAGTCGTCGTGCGGGATGCCGAAGGCCGCGGCGTCGGCGACGGCGGGGTGGGCGAGCAGCACCGACTCGATCTCGGCGGGGTAGATGTTCACACCACCGGAGATGATCATGTCGATCTTGCGGTCCCGCAGGAAGAGATAGCCGTCCTCGTCGAGGCAGCCGAGGTCGCCGACGGTGAAGAAGTCGCCGATGCGGTTCTTGCGGGTCTTGTCCTCGTCCTTGTGGTACGCGAAGCCGCCGGTGCTCATCTTCATGTACACCGTGCCGAGTTCGCCCGGCGGGAGCCGGTTGCCGTCGTCGTCGAAGACGGCCAGTTCGCTGATCGGCCAGGCCTTGCCGACGGTGCCGGGCTTCTTCAGCCAGTCCTCGGCGGTGGCGAAGGCGCCGCCGCCCTCGCTGGCCGCGTAGTACTCCTCCACGCTGTGGCCCCACCAGTCGATCATGGCCCGTTTGACGTGGTCGGGGCAGGGGGCGGCGCCGTGGATGGCGTGGCGCATGGAGGAGACGTCGTACCGGGCGCGCACGTCCTCGGGGAGGGCGAGGAGGCGGTGGAACTGGGTGGGGACCATGTGAGTGTGGGTGCACCGGTGTGCGTCGATGAGCCGGAGCATCTCCTCGGGTGTCCACTTGTCCATGAGGACCAGACGGTGGCCGATGTGCAGGGACGCGCCCGCGAACTGCAGGACGGCGGTGTGGTAGAGCGGCGAGCAGACGAGGTGCACGTTGCCGTCGAACGGCTTGATGCCGAAGATGCCGAGGAATCCGCCGAGGTAGGACTCCTCGGGGAGCTTGCCGGACAGCGGGCGGCGGATGCCGCGGGGGCGGCCGGTCGTGCCCGAGGTGTAGTTCATGACCCAGCCGAGTTCGCGGTCCGCGGGCGCCGACCCGGGCTGTCCGGCGAGGAGTTCGGCGTAGGGCCGGAAGCCCTCGACCGCGCCCACCGCGTACCGGTGCGTCGCGGGCAGGCCCGCCTCGGCCGCGGCGTGGCGGGCGGCGGCCGCGAACCTCTCGTGGGCGAGGAGCACCTTGGCGCCGGAGTCGGAGACGATCCAGGCGATCTCGGGTCCGACGAGGTGGTGGTTGACGGGGACGAGGTAGAGGCCGGCCTGGGTGGCGGCCAGGTAGGCGGTGAGGAACTCGACGCCGTTGGGCAGGACGACGGCGAAGGCGTCGCCGCGTTCCAGCCCGGCGGCGCGCAGGCCGTGGACGAGCCGGTTGGCGGCGGCGTGCAGCCGTCCGGCGGTCCACTCCTCGCCGTCGGGGGCGACGAGGACCGTGCGGTGCGGTTCGGCGGTGGCCTGGGCCCAGAAGCCCGTGGGGGGTGTGCTCACGACTGGCCGCTCCTTCCGGCGATGCGGTTCAGGCGGTCGACGGCCCGTTCGAAGCCGCGGGTGAGGTCGTCGAAGACGGCCCGCACATCGCGTTCGCTGTTCATCCGGCCGACGATCTGGCCGACGGGCGTGCCGAGCAGCGGGTCGACCTCGTACTTCTGGATGCGCGAGACCGCCTCGGCGACCAGCAGGCCCTGCAAGGGCATGGGCAGCGTGCCGGGCCCGGCCGGGTCGTCCCAGGCGTCGGTCCATTCGGTACGGAGCTGGCGTGCGGGCTTCCCGGTCAGCGCGCGGGAGCGGACCGTGTCGCCGGACCCCGCCGCGAGGAGCTTGCGGGTCAGCGCGGGCGAGTGCAGGTCGGCCTCGGTGGTGGTCAGCCAGATGGAGCCCAGCCACACGCCCTGGGCGCCGAGGGCCAGCGCGGCCGCGATCTGCTGTCCGCTGCCGATGCCGCCCGCGGCCAGCACGGGCAGCGGGTCGACGGCCTCGACCACCTCGGGGGTCAGCACCATCGAGGCGATCTCCCCGGTGTGGCCGCCCGCCTCGTAGCCCTGCGCCACGACGATGTCGATCCCCGCGTCCTTGTGCTTGCGGGCGTGGCGCGCGCTGCCGGCGAGCGCGGCGACCAGTACGTCCCGTTCGTGGGCGCGGGCGACGACGTCGGCGGGTGGCGAGCCGAGGGCGTTGGCGAGCAGCCTGATCGGGTAGTCGAAGGCGACGTCGAGCTGGGTACGGGCGACCTGCTCCATCCAGCCGGTGATCCGCCAGCCGGCCGCCTCGCCCTCGGCGAGTTCGGGCACGCCGTACGCGGCGAGGGTGTCCTTGACGAACTGCCGGTGCCCCTCGGGGATCATCGCCTCGACATCGGCCTCCGTGACCCCCTCGACCTTCCTGGCGGGCATGACGACGTCCAGCCCGTAAGGCCTGCCCTCGACGTGCGCCTCGATCCAGTCCAGGTCGCGTCTGAGGTCGTCGGGGGCCGTGTAGCGGACCGCGCCGAGCACTCCGAAGCCGCCGGCCCGGCTGATGGCCGCGGCGACGGCGGGGAACGGCGTGAAGCCGAAGACGGCGTGCTCGACTCCCAGTTTCTTGCTCAGCTCCGTCTGCATGGGGCGCAGGATGCCGCAGTCCCCCGGAGGACGGAAGGCTCTTTCTGATACTCCGTCAGATTTCTATCGGTCCTGCTCCAGCACCGCCATCGCCGCGTTGTGCCCGGGCACCCCGCTCACCCCTCCCCCGCGCACCGCGCCGGCCCCGCACAGCCAGACGTTGGCGTGCCGCGTCTGCGCGCCCCAGCGGCCGATGCCCTCCTGGGCGTAGGGCCAGGCCAGGGCACGGTGGAAGATGTTGCCGCCGGGCAGGCGCAGATCGCGTTCCAGGTCCAGCGGCGTCTTCGCCTCGATGCAGGGCCGGCCGTCCGCGTCGACGGCCAGGCAGTCGGCGAGGGGCTCGGCGAGGTGGGCGTCGAGCTGGGCCAGGGTCGACTTCAGCAGCTCGTCGCGGACGGCGTCGTTGTCCCGGGTGAAGAGCCGGGCCGGGGTGTGCAGGCCGAACAGGGTGAGGGTCTGGTAGCCGCGGCCGGCCGCCTCGGGGCCGAGGATGCTGGGGTCGGTGAGGGAGTGGCAGTAGATCTCCGAGGGCGGCGCGGCGGGCAGGTCACCGGAGGCGGCCTGGGCGTGGGCGGTGGCCAGTTGCTCGTAGCCCTCGGCGATGTGGAAGGTGCCCGCGAAGGCCTCGCGGGGGTCGACGTCGGTGTCCCGCAGCCTCGGCAACCGCTTGAGCAGCATGTTCACCTTGAGCTGGGCACCCTCGGCGGGCGTCGGTGAGGGATCGCCGGTGAGGGCCGCCAGCTCCTGCGGGGAGGCGCCCACGAGGACGTGCCGGGCGGCGGCGGTGCCCTCGGCGTCGGCGGTGCGGTAGGTGACCTCGGCACCGTGCCCGTCGGTGTCGATCCGTACCGCCTCGTGCCCCGTCGCCAGCACCGCGCCCGCCTCGCGCGCGGCGGCGGCCAGGGCGTCGGTGAGGGCGCCCATGCCGCCGACGGGCACGTCCCAGCTGCCGGTGCCGCCGCCGATGACGTGGTAGAGGAAGCAGCGGTTCTGCGCCAGGGAGGCGTCGTGGGCGTCGGCGAAGGTGCCGATGAGGGCGTCGGTGAGCACCACTCCCCGTACCAGGTCGTCGCCGAAGTTCTCCTCGATCGCCACGCCGATCGGCTCCTCGAACAGGGCCCGCCACGCGGCCTCGTCGTCGACGCGCCGGCGCAGCTCCTCCCGTGTGGGCAGCGGTTCGGTGAGCGTCGGGAAGACCCGCTGGGCGACCCGGCCGGTCATGCCGTAGAAGCGCCGCCACGCCTCGTACTCCCGCGTGCCGCCGGTCAGCCGGGCGAAGGCCTCCCGGGTGCGCCGCTCCCCGCCGCCGACCAGCAGCCCCGTGGGCCGCCCGGCCCGTTCGACGGGGGTGTACGAGGAGATGGTGCGCCCTCGGACACGGAAGTTCAGCCCGAGGTCGCGGACGATCTTCCGGGGCAGCAGGCTGACCAGGTACGAGTAGCGCGACAGCCGGGCGTCGACTCCGGCGAACGGGCGGGTGGAGACGGCGGCGCCGCCGGTGCGGTCCAGCCGTTCGAGCACCAGCACCGACCGGCCGGCCCGGGCCAGGTAGGCGGCGGCGACGAGGCCGTTGTGGCCGCCGCCGACGATGACGGCGTCGTAGGTCCGGGAGGGCTCGCGTGGGGGCATGGTTCTTCGTAACACGTGATGATCTACGACGGCCAGAGGGCGTGCCGGTGCCGGCTCAGCGTCCGCCGGACGCCCGCTGCCGCGCCGGACGCGTACCGGGTCCGAGTCGCGCCACGGCGCGCAGGATGTGTTTGGGCGGGAGCTGCCAGCGCACATGTGCGGGAATCCCGCGCAGCACGGTGCCGGTGGCGCGCAGTCGCCGGGTGACGGCGGCGGGTGGGGGGACCGGTCTGCCGTAGAGCTCGTGGGCGAACGGCGGCAGGGAGGCGTACGCCAGATGCGCCACCCGCCGCCACAGCAGCTCGCGCACCGGGACCAGCAGGGGGTGCGCCGGCGGGCGGAGCAGGAAGTCGTCCACCTCGCGTGCCTCGGCTCCCGCGGCCAGCCTCGGCCGCACCGTCTCGAAGTAGGCGGCCAAGCCGGCCCTGTCGCCGGGGACGGCCGCGGGGTCGAGGCCGACGAGGCGGGCGCTGACCCGGTGCTCGGCCACGTAACGGTCGGCCTGCGCGCCGGTGAGGGGGAAGCCGGAACGCCGCAGCACGTGCAGGTACGAGTCGATCTCCGCGCAGTGCACCCACAGCAGCAGCTCGGGTTCGTCGATCCCGTACCGTTCGCCGGTCTCCGGATCGGTCGCCTTCAGCATCGCGTGGATCTTCCGCACCCGGGCACCGGCCCGCTCGGCGGCCCGAGTCGTCCCGTACGTCGTCGTCCCCACGAAGTCCGCGGTACGCATCAGCCGCCCCCAGGCGTCCCGCCGGAAGTCTGAGTTCTGCACGACACCGCGCACCGCGCGCGGGTGCAGTGCCTGGAGGTAGAGCGCCCGGATCCCGGCGACCCACATCATGGGGTCGCCGTGCATCTGCCAGGTCACGGAGGCGGGGCCGAACAGCCCCGGGTCGGCTGTGCTCACGGGTCACCTCCGGCGGCGTCGGTGAGACCACCATGGCACACACCGGACCGGCCGTCCCCGGTCAGGGCACCCCGGGACACGGAGACGGCCGGCCGGGGCGGTCAGCGCCGCACCCGCGGCATCCCCAGGCCGATCCAGGAGATGATCTCGCGCTGGATCTCGTTGTTGCCGCCGCCGAAGGTGAAGATCACCGCCGAGCGGTAGCCGCGTTCCAGCTCGCCGTGCAGCACCGCGCCCGCGGAGCCCTCCTTCAGCGGGCCGGCCGCGGCGAGGATCTCCATGAGCCAGGCGTAGGCGTCGCGGCGGGCCTCCGAGCCGTAGACCTTGACCGCGGAGGCGTGCTGCGGGGTGAGCGTGCCCTCCTGGACGGCGGTGACCATCTGCCAGTTGAGGAGCTTCATGGCGTCCAGGCGGGTGTGCGTGCGGGCGAGCAGGCGGCGCACCCAGGGCAGGTCGACGACACGGCGGCCGTCGGCGAGCTTGGTCTGCGCCGCCCAGCGCTGGACGTCGTGCAGGGCGCGGATCGCCATGGTGCCGTGGGCGGCGAGGGTGACGCGTTCGTGGTTGAGCTGGTTGGTGATCAGCCGCCAGCCCTGGTTCTCGGCGCCGACGCGGCGGGAGACCGGGACCCGGACGTCCTGGTAGTAGCTGGCGGTGGTGTCGTGCGAGGCGAGGGTGTTGATGAGGGTGCACGAGTAGCCGGGGTCGGAGGTCGGCACCAGGAGCATGGTGATGCCCTTGTGCGGCGGGGCCCCGGGGTCGGTGCGGGTGGCGAGCCACACCCAGTCGGCGGTGTCGCCGTTGGTGGTCCAGATCTTCTGGCCGTTCACGACGTACTGGTCACCGTCCCGCACGGCGCGGGTCTTCAGGGAGGCCAGATCCGTGCCCGCGTCGGGCTCGCTGTAGCCGATGGCGAAGTCGATCTCGCCGGACAGGATGCGGGGCAGGAAGTACGTCTTCTGCTCCTCCGTGCCGAACTGCATGATCGTCGGACCGACCGTGTTGAGCGCCATCAACGGCAGCGGGACGCCGGCCTGCGCTGCCTCGTCGAAGAAGATGAACTGCTCCATGGCGGTCATGCCGCGCCCGCCGTACTCCTTCGGCCAGCCCACGCCGAGCCAGCCGTCGGTGCCGAGCCGGCGGACGGTCTCGCGGTAGAAGCGCTTCCGGGCGGCCGGGTCGGCGTACCGCGCGTAGGCGTTGTCCGGTACCAGCTCGGCGAAGTAGGCGCGCAGTTCGGTGCGCAGCCGCTGCTGCTCGGGCGTGTGGTCGAGGTGCACGGCGCCTCCAGGCTCCCATGGCGGGTCGGTCCTGTCGGCGCACACCGTAGAACGTGTTCCAGAAATTGGGAAGCGGCGGGAAGCGTCAGCGCAGCGTGGCGATGAACTCCGTGCAGGCCCGTGCGCACGCCCGGCATGCCGTCGCGCTCTCCTCGGCGCCGGGCTGGGCGTCGAAGGCGTGCGCGCACTCCAGGCAGACCGTCCGGCACAGCTCCAACTGGACCCGGATGCCGTTCTCGTCCAGGCAGTTGTGCTCGGCGAGCACCCGGCAGGTCGCGTCGCACACCTCGGCGCACATGATGCCCCGCCGCCGTGCCCGCTCCTGCTCCTGCGTACCTCCGGGATCCAGGAGGCTCGCGCGCAGCGCACACGCCCGGGCGCACTCCGTACACGCCTGCGCACACGCGAAGCGGTCCTCCAGGAACCGGTACAGCTCCTGTTGGGAAGTCGTCGTCGGTGTCACACCGCCCGGGTAGCCGTGGCCGGGCCGGCCAAACCCGCCGGGCGGGACGGACCCGCGTCGCGCGGTGTCGACGATCCCTCACGAACGGTGTCCGGTTCGCACCGTTCCGACAGGGTATGTACCTCGTATGAGCTCTATGAGTACCGCAGCCGCGCAGCTGGCCGCCGCGAGCGGCCTGATGAGTCTGGTTCTCTTCCTGGTGGCCGTCGCCGTGCTGGCGATCCTGGCCGGGGGGTTCTGGCTGACCTCACGCGTCAGGTACACCGAGTCGCCCCGCCCGCGCCCGGAGGAACAGCCGCACCTGCCCCCGGGCGGCGCCGTGCGCGAGATCCGGGAGAACCGAGAGTCCGAGGAGGTCCCGGTCACGCCGAAGGGCGGCCGCCCGCTCACCCCGTACGAACTGAGCAACCAGGACACCAGGCCGAGCGAGTCGAAGGACCGGCCCCGCTGGAGCCGGGGGTCGAGCGGTTCGTTCGGCGGTGGCGGACTGGGCGCCCACTGACCGCGCGCCACCGGAACCGGCTTTCCGGGGCGCGGCGGCGGGCACTCGCACCGGCTCGACGACCGTCTCCCTCCCTCCGAGGGGGCGGCCCGCACACCCGCGCGCTCAGCGGAGGGCGCGGTCCCCCGAGCCGCGTCCGTCCATCCGCGTCACATGGGCGACGTTCTCCCGGTCCTCGGCGTCCTCACTGGGGCGGGCGGCGAACCAGGCGTCGAGGATCTCCTTCAGCACCGCCCCGGTGGTCAGGCGCAGACTGAGGGCCAGCACGTTGGCGTCGTTCCAGCGGCGGGCGCCGTCCGCGGTGTACGCGTCATGGCACAGGGCGGCCCGTACGCCGGGCACCTTGTTCGCGGCGATCGAGGCACCCGTCCCCGTCCAGCAGCACACCACCGCCTGGTCCGCCGTCCCGGCGGCGACCTCGCGTGCGGCGGCCTCCGAGCAGAGCGCCCACCGCGGATCCGCGCCGGTGTCGAGGGCGCCGTGCGCGCGCACCTCGTGACCGCGTCGGCGCAGCTCTTCGACGAGGAGGCGGGCGACGGGTTCGTCCATGTCGGAGGAGACGGAGATCCGCATGCTCCTCAGCGTAACGCGCCGATTGCGGTGCGGATCCCGGCCGGCGGACGGGCGCGACGCGCCGATGGCCGGATCTCAGCGCATGGCCGCGCCCCTCGGGCCGCTGTTTGTCGGCGGTCGCCTTCTGCGTCAGCGCGCAGATCATCCTGCTGCGCTGGGCGACCGCCGAGGAGGAGGCGGTACGCAGGACCCGCTACCGGCTGATCACCGGCATCGCCCTGGACATGCCGCCGACCGCGCTGTTCTTCGTCGCCGACGGCCCGGGCCGGCCGGCCTCGGACTTCGACACCGGCAGCGGGCAGCCGCTGGTGCTCACCTACCTGCTGCTCTTCGTCGTGTCGCGCGCGGATGACCGACAAGACCTCGCTGCGCCAGGCCCTGCAGCTGCTCTCCGTCGCCGCGGTGGTCCTCTTCCTGTACCGCCTGGCCAGAACGGTCAACGTCCTCACCGCCGCGTGCGGGATCGACATCGGCGGCTGGAAGGTCGCCGCATCCGTCTTCAGCGCGCTGGGCATCGTCGCCCTCTCGCTCAGCCTGACCATGCCCTCCTGGGGAGCGCGGGCCGCCGGACTGCTGGACTGGGTCCACGGTTACCGGTCGTACCGGGCTCTGTACCCGCTCTGGCGGGACCTGTACGAATCCTCACCGGACATCGTCCTGGAGCCTCCGGGGGCTTCGGTCTGCGACCTCGACTACCGGCTGCACCGGCGCGTCGTCGAGATACGGGACGGGTGGCGGGATCTGCGTCCCTGCATCGGGCGCACCGAAAACGGTTTCGGCACGGCGAACCCGGGCGCGAGCGAGGAGTCCCGGCAGGCGTTCGCCGAAGCGGCACGGATCAGACAGGCGCTGCGCGCCAAGAACGCCGGCACCGTCCCCGAGGACAACCGGGACGCGGGCGACTTCGAGGACCGGGATACGGACAACTTCAGCGCGGAGGTCGCCTGGCTCACCAAAGTGGCGTCCGCCTACCGTAGACTCAGCAACGCGGGTTGAGAGCTCCCGCCCGGTTCGTTCCCCCGTCGGACCGGGCGGGTTTCTTTGTCTCCCCGCATGTGTCGGTACGTGTCGGCGCTTGCCCACAGTTGCCCGTGCTCCCCCACCACCTCTTCGCCGGTGCGGTTCCGCCGCCGTCAGCTCGGTCGCGGCCAGCGCCGCGGCGGCGTTGGCCGGGGTCAGGCCGACGCTGTACACGAAGCCGGGCAGCGTGTGCCGCAGCCACCGGACCAGCCGGGCCGAGCCGCCGAGGTAGCCGCCGCAGCTGGCGAAGGCCTTGGACAGGGTGCCCATCCACACATGCCGCTCGACGGTGAGGTCGCGGTGGAACATCTCGTCGGTGCGGAATCCCGGTACCCGCTTGCCGACGTTGACCTCCAGTTCCTGGAGCGTCAGCGAGTCGAAGCCGAGATCGGCCGCCGGCACCATCCGCTCGTTCAGGTCCGCCAGGGGAGGACACCGTCCACCACCCAGTGGCGGCGCGGGGCGAGCGGGCTGGGTGGCAGGGTGCACGGCGGTATCCGCTCCGTCCCGGGACTCGGTCCCGGGCCCGTGGCGGCGCGCTCCGCGAACTCGTGCGGCGTCGCGGTACGGCCCGCCGCGACGGCCTCCGACGCGGCGCGCAGCTTGGCGGCGGCCTCCGCGGCGTCCTCCGCCACCAGCGCCAGGCGTTCGGCGAGGGGGGCGCGGCGGGCGAGGGTGTCCGCCACGGCGGCCGGCGGCCGGTCCTAGGCTGACGCGCCATCAGTTTCCAGCCGTGCCGCGCGGTTCGTGAGCGTGCAGCGCCGCCCCGACCGTGCTCCCCCGCCCCATTGTGCTGTTCCTTGCACCGCCCTACTGTTCGACTTTGCCTGAGTCTGTTCGATGATGATTGCTCGGGCGGTATGGAGGCCGCAGTGCGGAGTAATCGGAGTAATCGGTTCCGTTCACAGGCTGCGAGACCCGGTCGCCGTCGGTGGCGGAGGGCGGTCCTCGCGACCGCCGCGACCCTGGCCCTGACCGCGGGCCTGGCCGCGCCCGCCGCGGCACAGGACGGCGGCGGGCGGACACCCGCCGCCGCGCCGGCCGCACGTCCGCGGGCGCACACGGTGAGTCTCGACGGCTACTCGTTCCTCGTCGACGGCGAGCGCACCTACCTGTGGTCCGGCGAGTTCCACTACTTCCGGCTCCCGAGCCCGGACCTGTGGCGCGACATCTTCCAGAAGATGAAGGCCGCCGGGTTCAACTCCACCTCGCTGTACTTCGACTGGGGATACCACTCGCCGAAGCCGGGTGTGTACGACTTCAGCGGGGTGCGCGACGTCGACAGACTGCTCGACATGGCCCAGGAGGCCGGGCTGTACGTGATCGCCCGCCCGGCGCCGTACATCAACGCGGAGGTCGACAGCGGCGGCCTGCCCGGCTGGATGACCACCAAGGCCGGGCGCAACCGCAGTGACGACCCGCGGTTCCTGAAGTACGCGGACGAATGGCTGACCAGGATCGACCGGATCATCGCCCGCCACCAGCTGACCAACGGCACCGGGTCGGTCATCGCCTACCAGGTCGAGAACGAGTACTACAACGGCTCGGACGCCGGCCGCTCCTACATGAAGCACCTGGAGGACAAGGCCCGCGCCGACGGCATCACCGTACCGCTGACCGGCAACAACAACGGCACCTTCAACTCCGGTACCGGCGCCCTGGACGTCGACGGGCCGGACTCCTACCCGCAGGGCTTCGACTGCTCCAACCCCTCGAAGTGGAACGGCGTACCCGACATCAGCTACGACCACCCGGCCGGCAAGCCGTTGTACTCGCCGGAGTTCCAGGGCGGCGCCTTCGACCCCTGGGGCGGACCGGGCTACGACAAGTGCGCCGAGCTGATCAACGACCAGTTCGCCAACGTGTTCTACAAGCAGAACATCGCCGTCGGCGCGACCGCGCAGAGCTTCTACATGACCTACGGCGGCACCAACTGGGGCTGGCTGGGCATGCCGGAGAACTACACGTCGTACGACTACGGGGCCGCGATCCGTGAGAACCGCCGGCTCGATCCGAAGTACTACGAGGACAAACTGATCGGGTACTTCACGCAGTCGGTCGCCCCGCTGACCAAGACCGCGGCGATCAGGGTCACGCCGCCGGACGACTCCGTGGTCGTCGACACCGCCCGGATGAACCCCGACACCAAGACGCAGTTCCACGTCCTGCGGCACGGGAACTCCACGTCCACGGCGGTCGACAGGACCCACATCTCGCTGGACCTCAATGCCCAGCCGTCAGCGGACACCACCTACACCTGGGACGACCCCGACTCCGCGCTGCGGTACACCGGTTCCTGGTCGCACGTGGCCGACACGAGCTACACCGGCGGCGACTACAAGCACACCGAGTCGTTCTCCGACCAGGCCGGTGACTCGGTCACCGTCCCCTTCGACGGCACCGCGATCCGCTGGATCGGCTCGAAGACCGGCAACCACGGCTACGCCGACGTCTACCTCGACGACACCAAGGTGGCGACGGTCGACGACTCCGGCAGCGAGAACCAGGCGGTCGTCTTCCAGAAGACCGGCCTGGCGCCCGGAGCGCACACCCTGAAGATCGTCGTCAGCGGAGACCACGGCCCGGGTTCGACGGACGACTTCGTGGCCATCGACGCCATCGACGTGCCGACCGCCGACACCGCGACCCCCACCTACCCGGTCGTGCCACAGCAGCCGGACACCGCGATCACACTCGACGGACGCGACTCGCACGTGATCGTGGCGAACTACCGGCTGGGAGACGCGCGGTTGCGGTACTCCACCTCGGAGATCATGACCAGCGCGACGATCGGGAACCGCGACGTCGCCGTGGTCTACGGCAACCGGGACAGCGACGGCGAGACCGTCCTCGACTACTCCTCCAGGCCCACCGTGACCAGCAGCGGCGGCCCGGTCACGACCACCTGGGACGCGGCCACCGGTGACCTGCGGCTGAACTACACGCACAAGGGCCTGATCCGCATCGCCGTCAGCGGTGGCGGCAAGCGCCCGCTGCTGCTGCTCGTCGGCGACAAGGACACGGCGAAGACCTTCTGGCGTCAGGACACGGCGACCGGCCCGGTGCTCGTGCGCGGCACCCACCTGCTGCGGACGGCGACCAGCCCGGACGGCGGCCGCACCGTGGCGCTCACCGGCGACAACGCCGACGACGAGAACATCGAGGTGTTCACCTCCGCCGACCGCGTCACCTGGAACGGCAGGCCCGTGGACACCCGGACCACCGGCACCGGGAGCCGCACCGGCAGGATCCCGGTGGCCGCCCCGGTCCACCTGCCGGAGCTGACGCACTGGAAGCATGCCGAGGAGTCCCCCGAAGCGGCCCCCGGGTTCGACGACTCCAGCTGGCAGGTGGCCGACCGGACGACCACCAACAGCATCTCCGGCGCCAACGCGCTGCCGGTGCTCTACGCGGACGACTACGGCTTCCACACCGGCAACACGTGGTACCGCGGCCGCTTCCGCGCCACCGGCAAGGAGACCGGCATCCACCTCGTCTCGGACTCCGGCGGGAACGCCCAGGCGTTCTCCGCCTGGCTGGGCGGCACCTTCCTGGGCAGCTCCACCACGGGCAGCGCCGACTTCGCCTTCCCGGCCGGTTCGGTGAAGTCCAAGGGTGACAACGTCCTCTCCGTACTCACCGTGAACATGGGCCACGAGGAGGACTACAACTCGGCGGGCGGCAACAAGACCGCGCGCGGCCTGACCAGCGCCTCCCTCGTCGGGGCCCCGCTGACCTCCGTCACCTGGCGGCTGCAGGGCGTACGGGGCGGCGAGGACCCGCTGGACACGGTGCGCGGTCCGCTCTCGACGGGCGGTCTGTACGGCGAGCGGGCCGGCTGGTCCCTGCCGGGCTACCCGGACGGCACATGGGACCGGGTGTCCCTGCCGGCGACCGACACCCGCCCCGGGGTCTCCTGGTACCGCACCGAGGCCGACCTGGACCTGCCGCACGGCCAGGACACCTCACTCGGGCTGACGTTCACCGACGACCCGTCCCGCAAGTACCGTGCCACGGTCTTCGTCAACGGCTGGCAGGTCGGCAACTACGTCAACTACCTCGGCCCCCAGCACACCTTCCCGGTACCGGGCGGGATCCTGCACCCCAACGGCCGGAACAGCATCGCCATCGCCGTGTGGAACCTGGACGGCAGCACCGGCGGACTCGGCAAGGTGTCGCTCACCGACTACGGCAGCTACGCCTCGTCCCTGCGCGTGGCCCAGAACGACAGTCCCCGCTACGACCACCGGAAGTACGCGATGCCGAAGCGTCCGGGAGCGGACGTCACCCTGGACGTGCCGGACACCGCCCGGTCGGCCGAGGACTTCACGGCCGAGGCGACGGTGCGGCTGCCCGAGGACGGGCCGTCCGCGTCCGGGCTGACGGCCTCGCTCTCCGCGCCCGACGGCTGGAGCGTGAGCCCCACGAGCCCCCTGTCCGTCGGGCACCTGCGACCCGGCGGATCGGCCACCTTCACCTGGAAGGTGAAGCCGCCGGCCGGGGAGCTGCCGTCCGCCTCGGCACTCACCGCCACGGTGCACTACCGCCGGCACGGACGGCAGGCGGCCGTCGGCGACGAGCGCATCGTCCGCGGGATCCCGCCCACCCCGCCGGCCGGGAAGAGCGCGGTGAGCGACCTGGAGTTCCTGTCGTCCACCAACGGGTGGGGTCCGGTGGAGCGCGACAGCAGCGTCGGCGAACAGGCGGCCGGGGACGGCCGTCCGATCAGCATCGCCGGTGTCGGTTACGCCAAGGGCCTGGGCACCAACTCGGTCAGCGACGTCCAGCTCTACCTCGCCGGACAGTGCTCGCGGCTGACGGCGGACGTCGGTGTGGACGACGAGTCGGGTGGTGCGGGAACGGTGACGTTCTCCGTGATCGCCGACGGAAAAACCCTGGTGACCACGCCGACGCTCCACGGCAAACAGGCCGCGGTGCCGATCGATGTCGACGTCAGCGGCGCCCAGGTGGTCGACCTCAAGGTCGGTGACGCCGGCGACGGCAACGGCAACGACCACGGGGACTGGGGGAAGCCGACGCTGACGTGCGGCTAGACCCGCGGCTGCCGGGCTGCGGCCGTGCGGCCGTGCCTCGGAATGCCCCGAGGCACGGCCGCCAGGCGGTCGGCAGGCCACCGGCAGTCTGCTCACACCACTGAACCACCGCCGAGCACCGCGGTGCCACGCTCGGTCAGGCGCCACGACCGCGTTCCTGATGAGCCGGTGAGCGGCCGCGTCGGTGCGGGCGACGTCATGGGTCACCCAGCGGTCCTGGCACAGACCGCGCAGGCCGGAGGCGAGGAGCGTGGCCCCTGTCCGCGCCTCCTGCGGCGGGTGACCCAGCCGGACGTGAGCCGCGGCGATGGGGCCGGTCATGACCTCGACGGTGTCGGCGGCGATGTCGCCGTAACTGTCGGGATCGGTGGCGGCCAGGCTGAGCAGCTGCAGCAGCATGCGGACCGGCCCGGACTGCTCCCCGACGGTCATCGCTTCCCACAGGGCATGAGCCGCCTCGCGCAGTCCCGCGGTGTCACGGACGTCGTCGAACATCGCGTGCACATCGGGACGGCTGGCGGCCAGTGCCTGGGCCAGCAGGTTCTCACGGCTGCCGAAGTAGTACAGAAGCATGCGCTTGGTGGTGCCGATCGACTCGGCGAGCGGACTCAGCGACATCTGCGCGACACCGTGGTGCTGAAGGTGGTGCACCACCTGCTTCAACAGCTCGGCGCGCTTCTCGGCATTGACGGGGCGGGGCACCCTTTGACCGTACCGTCCGGTACACGTATGGCCCACACCGATATGGATGTGCCGATCGGTACATTGATCGAGTGGCGTCGTGGCGCAGGCCGGGCGTGCTGTTCTGCTTCCCGATGGCCTTTCACCAGCCACGGCCCCACCACGTCAAGCTCGTGATCGCCGATCCAGCGGTGGAACGCGACGTCGGCGCCGCGCTGCGGCGGCAGCACCCCGTCGGCTTCGACGTCGCCGCCGTGGCGGACGCGCGAGAGACCCGCCGGGCGGTCCGGGACGCCGTGGCAGGCTTCGCCTGAGAGGGGTGCTGTACTTCGACGGTGCGGGGGTCCTGAAGCCGGTCCTCGTGCTCTGCGCGTGGACCACCGCGGGTACGGCGCTGCTGGGCCTCGACGCCTGGCGCCACCACCGCACGGCCGTGCGAGGGGGAGCGCAGGACGAGCGGGAGGTCATGGACACCAGGGGCCGGCAGCTGGTGCGCACCACGACGAACGCGCGGGGCGAGTACGCCGTGACCGGTCTGCCCGAGGGATACATCAGCGTCGTCGTCTCGCACCCGGGCCGGGACCCCCTGGTCCACCGGAAGCTGCTGCAGTCCGGTGCGGCCGTCCGGGCCGACTTCACCCTGCGCGACCGGCGCCACGGGACGTCGACCGGCGACGGCGCTCACCGCCCGGCGTCGGGCGTCACCCGGGAGAGTGTCCCGGCCGCCCCGACGGGCTTTCCCCAGTGACCGAAGAGGTCCCCGGCCGACGGGAAACTCGCCGCATGACGCGAGGCCGCGTCGGAACGATTTCCCGGCTTCCCGAGAATACGGTGTCACAAGTAGCACCGCTGCCCGGTCTCTTCTGACGCAGGCCCGATCACTCGAGTGCCGGAGAGCAGCTCCCCGCTGGGGCGGGTCGGCCAAGGAGAACCACACCGCGAAAGGAATGTCTGATGAAGGTCGTAGTGATCGGTGGAACCGGGCTCATCGGCTCGAAGGTGGTCGCCCGCCTCGGCGAGCACGGGCACGAGGCGATCGCGGCCGCGCCCAGCACCGGTGTCGACACCCTGACCGGCAAGGGCCTGGCCGAGGTCCTCCCGGGCGCGTCGGTCGTGGTCGACGTGTCCAACTCACCGTCGTTCGAGGACCAGGCCGTCATGGACTTCTTCCGTACCTCCACGGCCAACCTCCTCCAGGCGGAGGCCGAGGCCGGCGTGGGGCACCACGTGGCCCTCTCCGTGGTCGGCACCGAGCGTCTCCAGGAGAGCGGGTACTTCCGGGCCAAGCAGGTGCAGGAGGAGCTGATCAAGGCGTCCGGCGCCGCGTACTCCATCGTCCACGCCACCCAGTTCTTCGAGTTCGCGAAGGGGCTCGCCGACGGCATGACCGAGGGCGGCACCGTGCGCCTGCCCGACGCCAGGATCCAGCCCATGGTCTCCGACGACGTGGCCGCGGCGGTCGGCCGCACCTCGGTCGGCGCTCCGGTGAACGGCGTGGTGGAGACCGCCGGCCCCGAGGTGTTCCAGCTCGAGGAGTTCATCCGGAGGGGACTCGCCGCCGGGAACGACCCCCGCAAGCTCGTCACGGACCCGCAGGCGCGGTACTGGGGCGCCGAGTTGCGGCAGGACACGCTCCTGCCGGGCCCGGACGCGGCCATCGGCGAGGTCACGTTCGCCGACTGGCTCGCCCGGCAACGGTGAACCACGGTGACCTCGGTGAGAACGCGGGGAACGACCGAGTGGTGAGGTGAACCGCCGGACGATCACTGCCTTGCCCGCGGGCCCCTCTGCCGGACCCGCGGGGGGCGCACGTACGTTGAGCGAAGTGCCACCACGCGACGTGCCGAAGGGCGGTCGCAGGTGACCTTCGCCGGCCCAAGGCCGATACTTCCAGTAGACGGGACGGGCGGCCGCCTCCACCGGGCGGCCGCCGGCCCTGACGTCCCGTCACCGAAGCCGGCCTCGGGCCGGCGGCGGACCCGTCACGACCCGCCTGGGACCACAACGAACCGACAAGATCGAGAACTGGCCTCGGAGGAGACACCCATGAGGATGCTGATCAACGTCCCGGAGACCGTGGTCGCGGACGCTCTGCGGGGAATGGCGGCCGCTCATCCCGAGCTGACCGTCGATGTCGAGAACCGGGTGATCGTACGGCGGGACGCCCCCGTGGCCGGCCAGGTGGCGCTGGTCTCGGGCGGTGGGTCGGGGCACGAGCCGCTGCACGGCGGGTTCGTGGGCCACGGCATGCTGTCGGCGGCCTGTCCGGGCGAGGTGTTCACCTCGCCGGTGCCGGACCAGATGGCGCGGGCGGCGGCCGCCGTGGACAGCGGCGCGGGGGTGCTGTTCGTGGTGAAGAACTACACCGGTGACGTGCTCAACTTCGACATGGCGGCCGAGCTCGCCGAGGACGAGGGCATCCAGGTGGCGAAGGTACTGGTCAACGACGACGTGGCGGTCACCGACAGCCTCTACACGGCCGGCCGGCGCGGTACCGGCGCGACGCTGTTCGTGGAGAAGATCGCGGGCGCCGCGGCGGCCGAGGGGCAGCCGCTGGAGCGGGTGGAGTCCATCGCACGCCAGGTCAACGACAACTCCCGCAGCTTCGGCGTGGCGCTCAGCGCCTGCACCACCCCCGCCAAGGGCAGCCCCACCTTCGACCTGCCGCCCGGTGAGCTGGAGCTCGGCATCGGCATCCACGGCGAGCCGGGCCGGGAGCGGCGGGCGATGATGACCTCCGGCGAGATCGCCGACTTCGCGGTGCACGCGGTCCTGGAGGACCTCACCCCGCGCAATCCCGTGCTCGTGCTGGTCAACGGCATGGGCGCCACCCCGCTGCTGGAGCTGTACGGCTTCAACGCCGAGGTGCAGCGGGTGCTCGGCGAGCGCGGTGTCGCCGTGGCCCGCACCCTCGTCGGCAACTACGTCACCTCCCTGGACATGGCGGGTGCCTCGGTCACCCTGTGCCAGGTCGACGAGGAACTGCTCAGGCTGTGGGACGCGCCGGTGCGGACGCCGGCCCTGCGCTGGGGCATGTGACCCGGCGCCGCGACGACCGACCCATCTACCACGCGAGGAGATCCAGTGCTCGACGCCGACTTCTTCCGCCGTTGGATGACGGCGACCGCCGCATCCGTGGACCGCGAGGCGGAACGGCTCACCGCCCTCGACTCGCCCATCGGGGACGCCGACCACGGCAGCAATCTGCAGCGCGGGTTCACGGCCGTGCGGGCGGCGCTGGAGAAGGAGGCGCCGCAGACACCGGGTGCCGTTCTGACCCTGGCCGGGCGCCAGCTGATCTCGACGGTCGGCGGCGCGTCCGGGCCGCTCTACGGCACGCTGCTGCGCCGTACGGGCAAGGCGCTCGGGGACGCCGAAGAGGTGAGCGCGGAGCAGTTCGCCGGAGCACTGCGGGCCGGCGTGGACGGGGTGATGGCGCTCGGCGGCGCCGCCCCCGGGGACAAGACCATGATCGACGCCCTGGTGCCGGCCGTCGACGCGCTCGGTGACGGCTTCGCCGCGGCCCGGGCCGCCGCCGAGGAGGGTGCCGTGGCGACGATCCCGCTCCAGGCCCGCAAAGGCAGGGCGAGCTATCTCGGGGAGCGCAGCATCGGCCACCAGGACCCGGGGGCGACCTCGTCGGCGCTGCTGATCGCGGCACTCGAGGAGGCCGCTGCGGCCGCGGCGCCCGCGGAGGCGGCCGGTGAGTGACGCCAAACTGGTCGGGATCGTACTGGTGTCGCACAGTGCCGAGGTGGCCGCCTCCGTCGCCGAGCTGGCCAGGAGCCTGACCGCCGGCGGTACGGCGGTACCGGTCGCCTCGGCGGGCGGCACCGACGGCGGCGGGATCGGGACCAGCGCCGAACTGGTCGCGGCCGCGGCCGCGGCCGTGGACCGGGGTGCCGGGGTCGCCCTGCTCACCGACCTGGGCAGCGCGGTGCTCACCGTGAAGGCGCTGCTCGCGGAGGGGGACGAACTTCCACCGGACTCCCGCCTGGTGGACGCCCCGTTCCTGGAGGGCGCGGTGGCCGCGGTCGTCACGGCGGCGACGGGCGCCGACCTCGACGCGGTGGAGGCGGCGGCCATGGAGGCGTACACGTACCGGAAGGTGTGACCGGACGGCCGCCCGTTCAGCCGCCCCGGACGAACCGCCGGGCCAGCCGCTCCCCGGTCGCCACCGCCTCCGCGTGGTCCTCGATGGGCGCCACCGGCGAGTCCTTGAACACGATGTACGTGACACCGGAGGCCGCCCCGCCGGTGCGCGGGTCGGCGGGGATCCCGAGGCCGCGGGCGGTCGCGTACGAGGCCTCGCCGATGATGTCGCGGGGGCCGGTGTCGCCGACGACCGCGTACCGCACCGTGTCCCGGTAGACGACCGCGGCCACCGAGCCGCCGCGGACGCCGTTCGCGTGCGGGTTCCAGATGTGGCTGCGGGCCGGCACCACGATGTAGGGCAGGTGCTCGGCGCTCAGATGGCGGCCGTCGGACTGGTGGAAGGCCGTCGCGGCGGAGAAGAGCGGGTCGGTGCGGCGGTTGCAGCGGGCGGTGGGGCGCCCGTCGCAGTCGATGTCCATGTCGGCCGTCCAGAACACCGCCTCGTCGGTGCCGCAGATCCGGACCTTCGCCGAGCCCGAGCCCGAGGAGTCGGTGCGGTAGCGGCCGTGGGAGACGGGGGCACAGTGGTGCAACCTGGCCAGCAGGTCGGCGGCCGGGACCCGGCCCTCGCTCCGGGACACGGCCGCCGCGCCGGGCCGTGCGGCGCCGCGCGCTACGGCGGCGGGCGGTACGGCGGCGGGCGGTAGGGCGGCGCCGGGCCGTACGGCGGCGGCCGGCTCGGTCAGTGTCGCCGGGACGAACAGAGCGGCCGCGCCGGCCGCGGCCAGCGTCAGTGCCTGGGCACGCACGATGGAGGACCCTCTCATGGGGGGACATGGACGACAACCCGGCCAAATCTGACATAACGGACGCCTCATGAGTGGGCGAGTGGCCGGGGACCCGAGTCCGTGTCGGATCGGGTCACCCCGGCCGCCCGTGCGGGCGCGGGATCAGCGACGACAGCGTTCCGCGCCCCGGGCGTGAACTGCCCTGCCTCCTGGTGCAGTTCAGCCGCGAGGAGACTCAGCATACGTAACGCACCCCATCGGTCGCCAAAGAGGACCATCACACCCACGACCTCTTGAGACGATCACGCCATACGGGTCATATGGGTCCGGACCATTGCGCTGACGCCATGATGCGGCCGACAGCCTCTCGCCCGACGGCGCCCCCGTGCGGCTGACCCCACCGGGCACCGACGACGGCAGGGGCACCGCCCCGGCCGGGTTCCGGGTGACGGCCCACCGCGCGGGCGGCGCGTACTCCAGCGGCCTGTCCTGGGTGCCGCCGCGCACCGACGGCGTGGTCACGGAGTATCGGATCCGGCTCGAGGGACGCCCCGCCACCTCCCTGGTGCGGGACGGGAGCCAGCCGCGCACCAGGGCGGCCTCCAGCTATTGCGCGGGCCGGGACGCGGGCATGGTCCACCGGGTGCGGATCCGGACCCGGCTGCCTGACGGCACCGGGGGCGGGTACTCGGCGGCACGGACCGCGACGACCGGCGGGACCGGCCGAGCGGGCCGGGCGCAGCCGCGGATCTCACCCGGGTGCGGCAGTCCCTCACCCGGACGGGTGCGGTCCGCCTGCGGGACGGCCCGGGCGCACGTTTGCTGACCCTGAGGCAGCACGGACGTTTCCCGACCCCCGGCGGCGCATGGGACGTTCCGCCAACCGTGCCGCCGGAGGGCAGCCCAATGCGCACTACTCGACTTCTCCTCCGCTCCGGCCTCACCGCGGCGGCCGCCGCCGCGCTCCCGATCGGACTCACCGGGCCGGCCGGCGCCGTCTCGGGGATCTCCGTCAGCACCACCGGGTCCACGGTGTCGGTCACGACCAGCGCCTGCACGCAGAACAACGGCAGCTGGGGCAACGCCTCCCTGCTCGCGAGCAGCCAGGCGAACTTCGCCCAGGGGCGTCAGGTGGCCCTGGCGGGCACGACCATCAGCCAGTCCGCCGCCTGGTCGGGAGTGAGCCCCGGAACCTACACCGTCATCGTCGTCTGCTCCAACGGCATCACCGCCGGCACCCAGGCGGTCGTCGTCGCGCCTCCTTCCAAACCGACGATCTCCGCCACGTCCGCACCCTCGCCGTCGCGCGGCGTGCTGGGCGGCGTGGGCGGCGCCGCCCACGACTACGGCCCGGTCACCCTCGGCGTGGGCGGGGCGCTGGTGGGCATCGGTCTCATCGCCACCGGCTGGTTGCTGCGCCGCCGCTCGAAGCCGTACCGGTTCTGAACCGGGTCCCGTCAGGCGCCCTCGCCGGTGGCCGCGTCCCGGGGCAGTTCGCCGAACTCGGCCAGGGCGTCCGAGAGCCACCGGGTCCAGAAGGTCTCCAGGTCGATGCCCGCCCGCAGCACCAGATGGCGCAGCCGGTCCTGCGCGCTGTCCCGGTCCGGCGGGAAGTCACGCCGCTCGATCTCCTCGTACTCCGCCAACTGCCGCCTGTGCAGCTCGAGATGGCGGCGGATGTCGCTCTCCAGGCCCGCCGTGCCGACCACCGCCGCCGCGCGCAGCCGCAGCAGCAGGGCGTCGCGGTGCGGCTTGGGGTCCTGGGACGTGGCGGTCCAGCGGGCCAGTTCGGCGCGGCCCGCGGGCAGGACCTCGTAGCTCTTCTTCTGCCCGCGGGCCGGCTGCTCGGCCGGCAGGGTACGGATGTGCCCCTCGGCCTCCAGCCT
Organism: Streptomyces sp. NPDC004542; assembly: GCF_040610035.1. NCBI lineage: Bacteria > Bacillati > Actinomycetota > Actinomycetes > Kitasatosporales > Streptomycetaceae > Streptomyces > Streptomyces sp. NPDC004542. The sequence continues at coordinate 50,411 of NZ_JBEXLP010000016.1, read as the reverse complement.
GCCCAGCTCGCGATAGATCTGCTGGTGCGTCGCCGACCAGAAGTAGCCGATCGACCTGTCGAACCGGCGGGTCAGCTCCAGCCCCGACGACGGCTTCTCGAGGAGGGCGGTGAGGATCGCGTGCGGGAGTGACATGGCCTCATCCTAGGGACGCGCCCGGCCCCCTTCAGAGGGCCGCCGCCAGCTCCGTGCCCTGCTTGATGGCACACTTGGCGTCCAGTTCGGCGGCGATGTCGGCGCCGCCGATGAGGTGCGCGGGACGCCCGGCGGCGAGCAGTTCCTCGTACAGGCCGCGGCGCGGGTCCTGGCCGGTGCACAGCACGATCGTGTCGACCTCGAGGACCGTGCTCTCCTCGCCGACGGTGATGTGCAGCCCGGCGTCGTCGATCCGGTCGTAGCGCACGCCCGGGACCATGGTGACCCCGCGGTGCTTGAGCTCGGTGCGGTGGATCCAGCCGGTGGTCTTGCCGAGCCCCGCGCCGACCTTGGTGGGCTTGCGCTGGAGCAGGTGGACGGTGCGCGGCGGCGCGGGCCGCTCGGGGGCTGCGAGGCCGCCGGGGGCGCGGTAGTCCATGTCCACGCCCCAGTGGCGGAAGTACGTCGCCGGGTCCTCGCTCTCCTTGTCCCCGCCGTCGGTGAGGAACTCCGCGACGTCGAAGCCGATGCCGCCCGCGCCGAGGATCGCGACCCGGTCGCCGACGGGGGCGCCGTCGCGCAGCACGTCCAGGTAGCCCAGGACGCGGGGGTGGTCGACGCCGGGGATGTCGGGGGTGCGCGGAGTGACGCCGGTGGCGACGACGACCTCGTCGTAGCCGGTCAGGTCGCCGGCCCCGGCCGGGGTGCTCAGCCGTACCTCCACGCCGTGCGCGTCGAGCTGGTGGCGGAAGTAGCGCAGGGTCTCGTCGAACTCCTGCTTGCCGGGGACCTTGCGGGCCACGTTGAGCTGACCGCCGATCTCGCTCGCGGCTTCGAAGAGGGTGACCCGGTGACCGCGTTCGGCGGCGCTGACGGCGCAGGCGAGGCCGGCGGGGCCGGCGCCCACGACGGCGACGCGCTTGACCAGCCGGGTCGGCGAGAGGATCAGCTCGGTCTCGTGGCAGGCGCGCGGGTTGACCAGGCAGGAGGTGATCTGCCCGCTGAAGGTGTGGTCCAGGCAGGCCTGGTTGCAGCCGATGCAGGTGTTGATGGCCTCGGGCCTCCCGGCGGCGGCCTTGGCCACGAAGTCGGGGTCGGCGAGCATCGGGCGGGCCACGGAGACCATGTCGGCGCAGCCGTCGGCGAGCAGCCGCTCGGCGAGTTCCGGGGTGTTGATGCGGTTGGTGGTCACCAGCGGGACGGACACCTCGCCCATCAGCTTCCGGGTGACCCAGGTGTAGGCGCCGCGCGGAACCGAGGTGGCGATGGTGGGGATGCGCGCCTCGTGCCAGCCGATGCCGGTGTTGATGATCGTCGCCCCTGCGGCCTCGACGGCCTTGGCCAGCGCGACGACCTCCTCGAGGGAGGAGCCGCCCGGGACCAGGTCCAGCATGGACAGCCGGTAGACGATGATGAAGTCCTCGCCGACCGCGGCCCGCACCCGGCGGATGATCTCGACCGGGAAGCGCATGCGGTTCTCGTACGAGCCGCCCCAGCGGTCGGTGCGGTGGTTGGTCTGCGCGGCGATGAACTCGTTGACGAGATAGCCCTCGGAGCCCATGATCTCGACGCCGTCGTAGCCTGCCTGCCGGGCCAGGCGGGCGGCGCGGGCGTAGTCGTCGATCGTCCGCTCGACCTCGGCGTCGGTGAGCGCGCGGGGCGGGAAGGGACTGATCGGCGCCTGGACCGGGCTCGGGGCGACCAGGTCCCGGTGGTAGGCGTACCGCCCGAAGTGCAGGATCTGCATCGCGATCCTGCCGCCCTCGCGGTGCACGGCGGCGGTGACGGTGGCGTGCCGCTCGGCCTCCGCCTCGGTGGTGAGCTTGGCGCCGCCCTCGTACGGGCGTCCCTCTTCGTTCGGAGCGATGCCGCCGGTGACGATGAGCCCCACTCCCCCGCGCGCGCGGGCCGCGTAGAACTCCGCCATCCGTTCGAACCCGCGCTCGGCCTCTTCCAGGCCCACGTGCATGGAGCCCATGAGCACCCGGTTGGGCAGCGTGGTGAAGCCCAGGTCGAGGGGGTTCAGCAAGTGGGGGTAACGGCTCATCGGGGCCCTCCGTGCGCGGTGTCCTGGACTCTGTTCTAGAGCAGCGACGAGCCTTAGTGCAACTAGTTGCATAAAGGGAGCGGGGTGAGCCCCACCACTTTGTACCTACTGGTAGGTACGGTCAGCGTGCGACCGCCGGCTCGGCATGGGCGCACGCCGGAGTCGCAGTACGCCCCGGCCGCCGGTGAGGCGGCCGGGGCGTGGGCGTCGCCGGGCGTCCGGTCAGCGGCTCTCGAGGCGGAGGTGGAGGTCCCTCTCCTGGTCGCCGGAGGCCGCACAGGTCTCGTGCACGGTGAACATCGAGTCCAGCGTGGACCGGAACCGGTCGACGGCCCAGTAGCCGCCCTGGACGTCCGCGGTGACGGACGCTTCCAGCCGGACCGGTGGGCACGCCCCCTCCCGGGCGTCCGCCACGTCGTAGCTGCCGAGCCACACCATCGGGCGTGTCTCGTGCAACTGCTGCGGCACCTCGTCGTCACCCCGGTCGGAGGAGAAGCAGTGACTCAGAGCGTCGAACACCGCCCGGGCGTCCTCCTTGGAACCGCTGATCTCCACCGAGACGGTTTCCGGATGCGACCGTTCCACGGTCCTCATGATCGCTCCTTTCGTGGCCGCGCTGCGGTGGAACGGGGTACCCCGCCGAACCGCTTCCATCCTCAGCAAAGCACCACTGCTGCCCGCGCACTACCGCTGCGGGGGCGGCCGGGGCCCCGCCTCAGCCCCGCGTGAACGTGTACGTCTTGCTGTCGATGAGCACGCACAGGCTCGGGGACACCACGATCACGCGCAGGATGCCGGTACGCCGGTCGTAGTCGATGCCCTCGGCCTCGAAGGTGCCGGAGCAGCCGCTGCGCAGCGGCAGTTGGCGCAGGGCCGTGACGTGGCCGGAGACGTCCGCCGTGCCGTTCGGCGCGCCCGACAGATCGACCTGAAGGAGCGGCTTGGTGATGCCGAAGAGCGTGCCCGCGGGGTCGTCGGAGGAGCACAGCAGCGTCGTCGGGCCGGAGAAGTCACAGCCCTGGACGTCGCGCACGGCATGGTCGAGGTCGACGGTGGAGACCTGCGGCAGGTCCGCCGAGGGCGAGGTGGAGGCGTTCACGCCGGGGGTCGGGAAGACCAGGAAGCGTGTCATGGTGCCGTACTCGCCGGCCAGCATCCACTGGCCGTCCGGGGAGATCGCGACCCAGGAGTTGTTCAGCGCCTCCCCCTGGCCCAGCGTGTGGACGTACTCCGACCATGCGCCGCCGGGCGCCTGCACCCGGAACATCTTCGAGTTGCCGGAGTCGCGCTGGTACGGCTCGATGTAGTAGCCGCCGTACGAGGCGTCGGGGTCGCCGACGTGGTTCCAGCCGCGGCTTCTCACGTCGGAAGGGATGGTACCGATGCCGGTGTACCGGTTGGGGCTGCCGGCCGGGACCTCGACCGAGGTCAGGCCCTGGCTCTCGGTGAGCGGATCCGCGCGGTCGGAACCGGTCTCGGTCCAGGTGTCGGCGGCGGAGGCGGGCGCGGCGGACACCGTCAACGACAGGGCGGCGGCGGTGGCGACGACGAGTGCGCTGAGGGCCGCGTGACAGCGTTGCCGGACGGATGCGGGCAGGGGCGCGGGCATGGCCGACTCCTCGGACGGGGGGTGGTGACCGGTCGGCCGACAGTCTGGACCGACCCGATAGTCATGTACATACCAATGACGCGAAGGCGGCGTGAACTCTGTGGTGTCGCGGAGGAGAAAATCGGCGGCCGGGCCGGAGACTCCGGCGCGGGCGCGGTAGAACAAAGAGAGGCGGACGGCAAGAGGCGGTGCGTGGCATGAGTGCAGCCGGGGCTCCGGTGGGCGAGGCCGGCGAGCCCCTGCGCGGACCGGTGCGCCCGAGCGGACTCCTCGACGTGCTGGGCGTGGCCTCGGTCGTGCTGGACTCCGAAGGGCGCATCGTGCTGTGGAGCCCCCAGGCGGAGGAGCTGTTCGGCTGGTCGGCGCAGGAGGCACTGGGGCAGTACGCGGCCCGGCTGATGGTGCACGAGCAGCACATCCCGCTGGTCGGCGAGCTCTTCGCCGACGTGCTGCGGACCGGGCAGGGCTGGGCCGGGGGCTTCCCCGTCCGGCACAAGGACGGCGGCACGCGCCTGGTGGAGTTCCGCAACATGCGGCTGCTGGACGACCGGGGGGACGTGTACGCGCTGGGGCTGGCCGCGGACCAGTCGACGGTCCGCCGGATGGAGCAGGACCTGGCGCTGTCGGGGCGGATGGTGCAGCAGTCGCCGATCGGACTGGCCGTCCTGGACACACGGCTGCGGTACGTCTCGGTCAACCCGGCGCTGGAGAAGATCAACGGCGTGGCCGCCGAGGACCACGTCGGGCGGACCCCGCGCGAGGTGGTGCCGCTGCTGGACGCCGACGCGCTGGAGTCCGCGGCCCGCCGGGTTCTGGAGACGGGCACGCCGGTCGTCGACCGGTCCACCGTCGGCCGCACCCCGGCCGACCCGGACGAGGACCACGCCTGGTCGGTGTCGCTGTACCGGCTGGAGGACGCCACGGGCACGGTGCTCGGCGTAGCGGCGTCGATGATCGACACCACCGAGCAGTACCGGGCCGGCGTCGAGGCGGAGACCGCGCGGCGCCGCCTCGCCCTGATCGCCGACGCCTCGGCACGGATCGGCACCACGCTGGACCTGGACCGCACCGCCCACGAGCTGGCCGACGTCGCCGTGCCGGAACTCGCCGACGTGGCGGCCGTGGACCTGCTGGACGCGGTCGTCGAGGGCCGCCGCAGCACCCTCGGGCCGTCCGAGCCGGCGGTGATCCGTGCCCTCGCCGTCCGCGCGGAGGGCGGGGCGGACGCCCTGCGGGCCGCCGACCGGCCCGGGCAGATCGCCCGGTACGCCCCGGACCGGCTGGTCACCGAGTGCGTGCGGAGCGGCAGCCCGGTCCTGGTGGCGCGGGTGAAGGACGAGGACCTCCCGCGCATCGCCCGCTCCCCCGAGGCGGCCGTCCTGCTGGCCCGAGCGGGCATCCACTCGTATCTGGCGGTACCGCTCATCGCGCGCGGAGAGGTGCTCGGCGCCCTCGACCTCAAGCGCACCCGGAACCCGGAGCCCTTCGGCGAGGACGACCTGCTGCTCGCCCGCGAACTGGCCGCCCGCGCGGCCGTGCAGATCGACAACGCCCGCTGGTACCAGAACGCCCGCGACACCGCCCTCACCCTGCAGCGCAGCCTGCTACCCGGCCATCCGCCGGTGACCACCGGCCTGGAGGTGGCCTCCCGTTACCAGCCGGCCGGGGCCACCAGCGAGGTCGGCGGCGACTGGTTCGACGTCATCCCCCTGGAGGACGGCAGGACGGCACTGGTCGTGGGCGACGTGATGGGCAGCGGCATCAGCGCGGCCGCGACGATGGGCCGGCTACGGACCGCGACGGCCACGCTGGCCGCGCTCGGTCTGGATCCCGCGGCGCTCCTGGAACACCTGGACAAGACCACCTCGGGGCTCGACCACTCCATCGCGACCTGTGTGTACGCCGTCCACGACCCCCATCTGCGCCAGTGCCGGATCGCCAACGCAGGGCACCTGCCCCCGGTGCACGTGCGTCCCGGACGCCCGGCGCGGCTGCTCGACCTGCCCACCGGGGTCCCGCTGGGCGTGGGGGGCGTGGAATTCTCCACCGTGACCGTCGACTTCGCCCCGGGCGACGAGCTGGTGTTCTACACCGACGGTCTGGTGGAGACGCGCCGGCACGCGCTCGACGAACGCCTGGACGCCCTGCTCTTCCTCCTCGACGACCCGGCCCGTCCACTGGAGGAGGTCTGCGACCTCCTGTTGCGGACGCTGCACCACCCCGACAACCACGACGACGTGGCACTCCTCATCGCACGGGCTCAGGAGCTGACCTAGCCCTGCCCCAGTCCTGTCCCGGGCCAGCCTGGGCCGTCCTGGGACCTCTCGGGCCGGACGCCGACCACCACATGGGCGTACAACTCCTCCGACGCCGCCAGACGGGTGGTCAGGCCGGCGCGGGTGAAGGCGTCGACGGCCGCCGGGGCCTGGCGTTCGCTCGTCTCGGCCAGCAGACAGCCGCCGGGGGCGAGCCAGCCGGGGGCTTCGGCGGCGACGCGCCGCAGGACGTCGAGGCCGTCGGGGCCGCCGTCGAGGGCGACGAGCGGTTCGTGCTCGCGGGCCTCCGCGGGCAGCAGCCCCACTTCGCCGCTGGGGACGTACGGCACGTTGGCCGCGAGGATGCCCACGCGCCCCCGCAGCCCTGCGGGCAGCGCCGCGAACAGGTCGCCCGCGTGGACCCGGCCGCCGTACGGGGCGACGTTGCGGCGGGCGCAGCGCACCGCGGCGGGGTCGATGTCGGCGGCGTACAGCTCGACCCGGCCGAGGGCGGCGGCCAGCGCCGCGCCGACCGCGCCGGAGCCGCAGCACAGGTCGACCACGACGGTGGCGTCCGGCGCCTGGGCGAGGGCCTGGTCGACGAGGAACTCGGTGCGGCGCCGGGGTACGAAGACACCGAGCTCCACCGCGACGCGCAGCTCGTGGAAGCGGGCCCAGCCGAGCACGTGCTCCAGGGGCAGTCCGGCGACGCGCCGGTCCACCATCGTGGCGAGTTCGTCCGGGGTGCGGGCGGTGGTGAGGAGCAATTCCGCCTCGTCCTCCGCGAAGACGCAGCCGGCGGCGCGCAGCGCTGTCACCACGGCGGTGGGCGAGAGGGGGTGGAGAGGGGGCATGGAAGCCGAGAGCCTTTCGACGAGCCTGGGGCCGAAGGGCACTCTCGCGGTCACCGGTGCCGGTGATCCGTTCCGTCGCGAGGAGAGAGCACCCCGACTGACACAGCGGTAATGGGTCTCACCTCCTCGGCAGCCTGCGGCCGGGATCCTCCGCGGCCGCAGGCCACCTTACCCCAGCCCCGACCGGCCGCCTGGCGGCCGGAGTTCGCCCCTGCGGCACCCCGGCGACTAGTTGTATTCTGCAACCGGAAGGGCGGAGGAGGCGGACCCGTGACAGCAGCCCAGACGGCCATCGAGGCCATCCAGCGCGAAATGACGATCTTCGCCCGGCGCGCCCGGGCCTCGGCGGGACGCATGCACCCGGAGCTGTCGCTGGTCTCGTACACACTGCTCGGCCATCTGGAGGAGGTCGGCGGCTGCCGGGCCACCGACCTCGCGGCGCACTACGCCCTGGACAAGTCCACGGTCAGCCGCCAGGTGGCCGCGCTCGAGCGGGCCCGGCTCGTCGAACGCCGGCTGGACCCGGCGGACCACCGGGTCCAGCTGCTGCACCTGACCGGGACCGGCCAGGAGATCCTCGCCCAGGTCACCCGGCGCCGCCGGGCGGCTTTCCGCGAGCGGCTCGCCGACTGGCCGGAGGAGGACCTGACGCGGTTCGCGGCGTACCTGGAGCGGTACAACGCCGAGCCGCCGGACGTCACCGGGGCGCAGTGAGCGGACCGCCGGATCACGCCACCTGCACGGCCTCCCGGCCGTCGGCCAGCCGCTCGGGGACCCGGGCCGCCAGGAACGCGGTGCGGCGGCGGAGCCGGAAGCCCAGCGACTCGTACAGCCGGATGGCGCCCGTGTTGTCCGCGCCGGTGTGCAGGAACGGCGTCTCGCCGCGTTCCCGGATGCCGTGCGCGACGGCGAGGACCAGCCGGGTCGCCAGGCCCTCGCCGCGGAAGGCGGGGTCGGTGCAGACGGCGCTGATCTCGGTCCAGCCCGGCGGGTGCAGCCGCTCGCCCGCCATCGCGACCAGGGCGCCCTCGCGCCGGATGCCGAGGTAGGTGCCGAGCTCGATGGTGCGGGCCTCGAAGGGGCCGGGCCTGGTGCGTCGGACCAGGTCGGTCATCTCGGGTACGTCGGCGGGGCCGAGGCGGACCGCTTCCGGGTCCGGGGCGGTGGCCAGGCCGTCGTCCACGAGCTGGACGCCCTCGATGTGGAAGGTGATCTCCCAGTCGTCCGGGACACACCCCCGGAAGCCGAGCAGCGGCACCTCGGCACCCGGTCCGGCCAGTTCCGCGAGGTCCGCCCAGTCGTCGGCGTCGGGCTCGTCGGGCAGGGCGAGCCACGGGGACACGTCGACCGGGTAGCGCAGGATCCGGCCGTGCCGCTCGGCGAAGCGCGCGTGCGGCCCGGTCAGTGCGGCGCGGGCCGGGTTGTCGAGGACGTGCCGGGCCGCGGTGGTCATCGGGCGACCTCGATCACGGTCTTGCCGCGGGCATGCCCGTCCTCGACGGCCCGCAGGGCCTCCCCGGCGCGCTCCAGCCGACCGGGGCCGGGGCTCGGACGCCCCACGTCCACGAGGGCCTCGGTCTCCGGTCCCCCGTACCGCGTGAAGACGTACGCCTTGGGCATCTGTTTCCTCGCTCTCCTTGCGCTGCCGCCGCCAGGGTGCCGACGACGGCACTCAGCGGCAAGGAGGAACGCGCGAGGGCTATTCCCGGACCGGCCCGGAGTTCACACGATCGCAATGACCGGGCCCCGGCGAGCGCCGCTGACCAGGGACGGAGCACGAGCCGGGACAGCGTACGGTTGAAGCATGAACGTCACCCGAGGCTTCACCGGGCGTCCGCGCGCCGGCCGTGCGGGCCTGCCGCCCGGCCAGTACGACGCCGGCGACGACTGGCCCGTCCTGTCCGCCGAGGTCACCCCCGACCTCGCGCCCGCCGACTGGACGTTCCGGATCGACGGGCTGGTGAGCGAGCCGCGTACCTGGGACTGGGACGAGGCGCACGCGCTGCCCGGGTCCGCGTACGAGGGTGACATCCACTGCGTGACGAGCTGGTCGAAGTTCGGGGTTCGCTTCGGGGGCGTGTCACTGGACGTCTTCCTCGACGCGGTCCGGCCCCACGCGTCCGCCACCCATGCCGTGGCCTACGCGCACACCGGCTACACCGCGAACCTGCCGCTGGCCGACCTCACCGGCTCACGCGCCTGGATCGCGTGGGAGTACGACGGTGAGCCGCTCGCGCCCGAGCACGGCGGGCCGGCCCGGCTGCTGGTGCCGCACCTGTACTTCTGGAAGAGCGCCAAGTGGATCGCCGGCATCACGCTGCTCGACCACGACGAGCCGGGTTTCTGGGAGCGCAACGGCTACCACGCGCGGGGCAACCTCTGGGAGGAGCAGCGGTACTCCGGTGACTGACATGACCGACGTGCCCGAGGCCGTGACCGCCGGGTCCTTCGTTCCCCCCACCCGCTTCGCCGTGCCCGGGCGCATCGAGGTCGGCGACCGGGCCGCGGCGGTGTGGCAGACGGCCACGCTCACCGGGATCCGGCGGGAGACGCCCCGTGCCGCCACCTTCCGGCTCGCCGTGCCGGCCTGGGCGGGACACCTGCCCGGGCAGCACCTGATGCTGCGGCTCACCGCCGAGGACGGTTACACGGCGCAGCGCCACTACTCCATCGCGTCCGCGCCGGACGGCTCCGGACACATCGAGCTGACCCTGGACCACGTCGAGGGCGGCGAGGTCTCCGGCTGGTTCCACACGGTGGCCAGGCCTGGTGACACCGTCGAGGTGCGCGGCCCGCTGAGCGGCTTCTTCGCCTGGCCGGGCGACCGGCCCGCACTGCTGGTCGGCGCCGGCTCGGGGGTCGTACCGCTGATGTCGATGGTGCGGTACCACCGGGCGCGGGGGCTGTCGGTGCCGCTGCGGATGGTGGTGTCCGCGCGGACCCCCGAGGAGCTGATCTTCGCGCGCGAGCTGGGCGCGGAGACGACCGCCGTGTTCACGCGCCGGGCGCCACAGGGGGCGCCGGTGGGACGGGTATCGGCCGCGCATGTGGCGCCGCTCCTGGCCGAGCGGCCTCCCGGTGGGTGGGAGGCCTATGTGTGCGGTTCCAACGGCTTCGCGGAGCACGCCTCCCGGCTGCTCGTCGCGGCGGGGCAGCCCGTCGACCGGATCCGCATCGAGCGCTTCGGCTGACCGGCGGGCCGAAGGCGCGCCAGCGGGCGTCCAGCGGCGCTCCGGCGGCCTTCGCCATGCTCGCTTCCGCCGCGAGGTGGCGGGCTCGCGGGGTGAGCGAGCCGCTCCGTACGGGGTACGAGACCGGTGTGGACGCTCGCATGCGTGCGACGTGCCCGGGGGCGGGCGGCCTGGGCGGGGAGGGGCAGGCCGGCCCTCCGGCTCGGGTGACGGCGAGGAGGTCGGGATGCGGACCCGGGTGCGCGGATGGCGCTGGCGGCGCAATCCGCTACGACGCCGGTCGGACGTCGTGGAGGCGTGGACGGCGCTGGCCGTGGCCGTCCTGCTGTTGGTGGGCGCGCCCCTGGCCGGGGCGCTGGCGGGCCTGTGGGCCCACGACGAGGCGCTGAAGGCGGCCATCGTTCAACGGGCGGAGCGCCACCGCGTCCGTGCCGAGGTGATCGGCGAAGTGCCCGAGCGGCTGCCCTCGGTGGGCGACCGGCAGGCCTACCGGACGACGGTGCGCTGGACGGAGCCGGGCGGGGGCACGCGCACGGCGTCGGCCCGGGTCCCGGCGGGAGCAGGTCGGGGCGACGTGGTGGACGTGTGGTTCGACGCGCGGGGGCGCAGCGTCACCCCGCCGCCGGACGGTGTCGCGGTGTGGCAGCACACCGTGAGCATCGGCGTGTGCGTGGCGGGCGGCGCGGCGGCCGTCCTCCTCCTCGGCCACGGCATCGCCCGCCATGTCGCGCTGCGGCACCGGCTGGACGAGTGGGAGCGGGAGTGGGCCCGCACCGGGCCGGACTGGACCCGGCGCAGGGCCTGACGGGGCCGGCGTGGAAGAAGAAGACGGCTTCGGGTTCCGGGTTCGGGTCCCCGGAGCCCGGCCAGGGCCTGGCGAGTCCTCCGGCCGTCCACGTACGGTGTGATCATCCGCACGCTCCCACCTCAAAGGCGGTTGTTGATGGCCCTGTTCGATCTTCCCCTCGACGAGCTCCACGCGTACCGCAGTGAGTCCGCCGAGCCCGAGGACTTCGACGCCTTCTGGTCCAAGACGCTCCAGGAGGCCCGCGAGCACGACCTGGACGTCCGCTTCGAACCGGTGGACACCGGGCTGTCCACGGTGTCGGTGTACGACGTGACGTTCGCCGGGTTCGGCGGCCACCCGGTGAAGGGCTGGCTGACCCTGCCCGCCGACGCCGGGGAGCCGCTGCCGCTGGTGGTGGAGTTCGTGGGCTACGGCGGCGGGCGCGGGCTCCCGCACGAGCACCTGCTGTGGGCGTCCACGGGCCGGGCGCACTTCGTGATGGACACGCGCGGCCAGGGCAGCGCCTGGGGCGGCGGGGGCGGCACCGCCGACCCGGTGGGCGGCTCCCCCGCCTATCCCGGCTTCATGACACGGGGTGTCGACGCGCCCGAGAACTACTACTACCGCCGGGTGTTCACGGACGCGGTGCGCGCCGTCGAGGCGGCCCGTTCGCATCCGCTCACCGACGCGGCGCGGACCGCGGTGACCGGCGGGAGCCAGGGCGGCGGCATCACCCTCGCGGTGGGCGGGCTGGTCCCGGACCTGGTGGCGGTCGCCCCGGACGTGCCGTTCCTGTGCGACTTCCCGCGCGCGGCGACCCTCACGGACAGTCACCCGTACCGGGAGATAGGCATGTACCTCAGGACGCACCGCGGGCGCACCGAGGAGGTCCTGCGCACGCTGTCCTACTTCGACGGCGTGCACTTCGCGGCCCGCGGCCGGGCGCCGGCCCTGTTCTCGACGGCCCTGGAGGACCAGACCTGCCCGCCCTCGACGGTGTTCGGGGCGTTCAACGCCTGGGCACACGACGACAAGCAGATCGAGGTGTACGACTTCAACGGTCACGAGGGCGGCGGACCGTACCAGGAGGCGGCGAAGCTGCGCTGGCTGCGGTCGTACGCCTGAGGTGCCGGGGATGGACACACGGCAGGCCGCGGAGCGGTTCGTCCGGGTCTGGGAGCGGGCCTGGGCCACGCACGACGTGGCGGCGCTGCTGGAGCTGTACGCCGAGGACTGCGTGCACCGGTCGATGCCGTTCCGGGAGCCGCACCGCGGGCTGGAGGCGCTCGGCAGGTATCTGCGCCGGTCGTTCGTCGGGGAGCGGGTGACCGGCGTGCGGTTCTCGGCGCCGGTCGTCGCCCCGGACGGCGTCGCGGTGGCGGAGTTCCTGGTCACGGCTGAGGAGGACGGCGTGCCGTCCACGCTCGCGGGCTGCGTCTTCGCGCGGTTCGACGACGAGGGTCGCGCGGTGGAGACCCGGGACTACTGGCACACGGCGGACGGTCACCGGGAGCCCACCGGGAGGCTGTTCTTCCACTGACGACGCTCGTCCCTGAGCGCGGCCGCGGCGGGCCTGCGACCGGGATGCGCGAGGCGGGCCTGACCCCGCACCACCCGGATCTCGTGGCCGACGCCCCGCAGGACGCGCCGGTCCACGAGGTCACGGTGCCGGCGGCGGGGTCACGCCGGTGCGCGCCACCACCAGCCGGGCACGGGGGCTGCCGTCCGCGCGCCGCGCGAGGCCGGGCAGGGCGTGCAGTTCCACGGCGAACCCGGCACGCTCCAGCTCCCGCAGCACGTGCCCGAGCCGGACGGCGCGGTAGTACATGACGAACGGCGGCCGCCACACGGCGTTGCGCACCCGCATCACCGCGTCGAAGCCGAGCTGCGCCCAGTACGCCCGAGTCGCCGGCCTCGGCGGGGTTGCCACGGGGAAGACGAACCGGCCGCCCGGGCGGAGCACCGAGTGCACCCGGGCGAACAGTCCGGGCAGCTCACGGGGGAGGAAGTGGCCGAACGCGCCGAAGCTGACCACCAGGTCGAAGGCCGCGGCGAACGGCAGTGCGCGGGCGTCACCCCGCACCCAGGCCACACGCGGCCCGGCGGGACGGACCCGTTCCCGGGCGACGGCGAGCATGCCGGCGCTGAAGTCGACCCCCGTGACGCTCGTCCGGCACACCCGGACCAGCACTTCCGTACCGGCGCCGGTGCCGCAGCACAGGTCGAGTCCGTCCGCGACGGGACCGAGCCGGGCGAGCACGGCCGCCACCGGTTCCAGCACCGCGTCCGGCGTCCGGAAGGGCGTGTGGTCGAACTTCGTGGCGAGCAGGTCGTAGCCGTGCTCGACGGACGACAGCGCCTGCACGGCGAGTTCGCGCAGGGTGGGGCCTTCGGGACCGAACATCCGGATCACCCTAGGGCAACACGCTGCTCCAGGACCGCCAGGACCCGCTCGCACCAGCGCAGGTTCTCCTGCTCGAAGGCGATCCCGCCCAACAGGGTCAGATACGGGCCGATGCGGTCGGCCCCGCTCAGGTACTCCTCCTCGGTACGGCCGTCGAGAAGGCGGTCGCGGGTGCGCAGGTAGCGGTCGAGCTTGCCGCGCGCCCAGCTCATGCGCTCCTCGATCAGCTCACGGGTGACGGCCGGCTCCACGCCGTCCATCGCCTGGATCCTGATGAGGAGTTCGTCGCGCAGGGCGGTGGGCCGGCGGGGCGGCGCGGCGGCGAGCTCCTCGACGCGCGGCCTGAGTTCCTCGACCCGCCGGGGTGTGAAGGCCCGGCTGATCAGCGAGCGCAGCCGACGGTGGTCCGCCCCGTCGGCGGTGGTCATCCCCTCGACGGTCGCGAAGGTCATCAGTGGCCATCCCGGCTCGATCCGCCCCTCGCGGAGCGCGGTGAAGTGCCGTGCGTCCTTGGCGACTTCCGGGTGTTGGAGGAACTCCCTCAGTGCCTCGTGCCCGAGCACCACCATCCCCTCGATCCCGCCGGGCAGCACGACCGACGCCACCGCGCCCCGTGCGAGCAGCCGGGCGTTGTCGGCGTGCGGGCAGCCGTCGGCGGGGTCCATACGGTGGGGAGGTGTGGGGGACGAGGTCTCCAACGGGATCTCCTGCCTGGCGGGAATGGACCGGACCGTCGCCATGTTGACGGATGCGGGACCGCTGGTAGAGTGCGATCAGCGTCGAAGTGCGCCCCGTTCCGGGCGCCGATGCCCGTTCCTCTTCGTTCAGCCGCTCCGCCCGTCGCTTCCCGACCGGCGCACCGGCTTCTCCGCACCACCTCGTGAACAGGACGTGTCCACCGCGGACGCGTCGTGTCCGTGATCACCGAGGTGCTGCTCGTGCCGCCGCGGACGTGGCTCACCACGTCTCCCCTCGCGGCCGGATCTCCCCCTCCCCTGCCTTGTTCGCACTGTCCGGAAAGGACCCCCATCCCCCATGACCATGACCACGACCACCACGCTCGAACACCCTCCCGCCCGGCAGCAGCGCCCGGCCGACCAGCTCGTCACCGGTGTCCTCGACGTCGACGCGCACGGGAAGGGGCACCTGCGCGCCGAGAGCTGCCTGTCCTCGCCCGCCGACCTCCAGGTCTCCCCCGCACTGATCCGGCGGCACGGCCTGCGCCGCGGCGACCTCGTCGAGGGCGTCCGCGGAGAGCGGCGCACCCTGGCCGACGTGGCACGCGTGGGCGGACGCACGCCCGAGGCACTCCGCGGACGCCGCCACTTCCGTGACCTGACTCCGCTGCACCCGCGCGAGCGGATCCGCCTCGAACACCCGGCGTCCGGGCTCGCCGGACGCGTCGCCGACCTGTTCACCCCCGTCGGCAAGGGCCAGCGCGGGCTCGTCGTGGCCCCGCCGAAGACCGGCAAGACCGTGCTCCTCCAGCAGATCGCCGCCGCCGTCGCGGGCAACCACCCCGAGTGCCGGCTGATGGTGCTGCTGCTCGACGAGCGCCCCGAGGAGGTCACCGACATGCGGCGCTCGGTCCGCGGCGAGGTGTACGCCTCGACCTTCGACCGGCCGGCCACGGACCACATCGCGCTCGCGGAACTCGTCGGGGAACGCGCCAAGCGGCTCGTCGAGGACGGCGAGGACGTCGTCGTCCTGCTCGACTCCCTGACCCGGCTGTGCCGGGCCCACAACAACGCGGCCTCGGCCGGCGGCCGCACCCTCAGCGGCGGCGTCGACGCGGGCGCCCTGCTCGGCCCCAAGCGGTTCTTCGGCGCGGCGCGGCACGCCGAGGAGGGCGGTTCGCTCACCATCCTGGCCACCGCCCTGGTGGACACCGGCTCCCGCGCCGACGGCCTGTTCTTCGAGGAGCTGAAGAGCACCGGCAACATGGAGCTCCGCCTGGACCGGGAACTGGCCTCGCACCGGTTGTTCCCGGCCGTCGACCTGGACGCGTCCGGCACCCGTCGCGAAGAACTCCTGCTGCCTCCCGCGGAGTTGACCGCCGCGCGGGGTCTGCGGCGCGCGCTGCGGTCGCGGGACGGCGGCCCGGCGAACCTGGAGACGCTGCTGCGGCGGATGCGCGAGACCCCCGACAACGCGACGTTCCTGCGACGGGTCCAGCCGACGCTTCCGACGGACTGATCCGCGTGCGGCATCCGGGTGCCTCCCGGTGCCCTCCGGCCCGGGCAACGCCGTCCCCGGCGTGTCCGTTCCTACGTTGATTCATATGATGATCGGACTCTCTTCCCGGGTGGCTGCCTCGACCTGCGCCCTGTGCGTCGCGGGGGTGCTCGCGCTCGCCCCGGCGGCGGCCGACCCCGCCCCGCCCGGACGGCCGAGGGCGGCGGTCCCGCAGCCGTCGCTCCTCTACCGTTCCGGCACCCAGGTCCGTCCGCACCCCGGGGTGCCCGAGGTCCCGGCCGTCTCCGCCCTGTCGTGGCTCGTGGCGGACGCCGGCAGCGGCGAGGTGCTCGCCTCGTCCGACGCGCACCGCAAGCTGCCGCCCGCCAGCACCCTCAAGACCCTGTTCGCCCTGACCGTGCTGCCCACCCTGCCCGGCGGCTTCCGGCACACCGTCGACACCAGGGAGCTCGCGGACGTCGGCGAGGGCAGCAGCCTGGTCGGCGTGGTCGAGGGCCACACCTACCGGGTCGCCGACCTGTGGCGGGGGGTCTTCCTCAGCTCGGGCAACGACGCCGTGCACGTCCTGGCCTCCCTCGCCGGCGGCTGGCAGGCCACCGCGGACCGGATGCAGGTCAGAGCACGTGCCCTGGGCGCACTGGACACCAAGGTCGTCTCGCCGGACGGCTACGACATGCCCGGCCAGGTGTCCTCGGCGTACGACCTGGCGGTGTTCGGCCGGGCCGGACTGCGCAACCACGACTTCGCCCGGTACTGCTCCACCGCCGAGGCCCGGTTCCCCGGCGACGACGGGGGGTCGTTCGGCATCGAGAACACCAACCGGCTGCTGACCGGCGAGGACGGCGTGCGGCCGTATCCCGGTCTGATCGGCATCAAGAACGGCTACACCAGCAACGCGGGCAACACGCTCGTCGCCGCCGCCCACCGGGCCGGGCACACGCTCGTGGTGACCGTGATGAACCCTCAGGAAGGCGGCGGCTTGGCCGTGTACGAGGAGGCGCGCGCGCTGCTGGACTGGGGCTTCACCGCGTCCGGGCGCGTCGATCCGGTGGGTTCGCTGGACGCCCTGGTCCCCCACCCGCCCCGCCCGTCCGCGGCGGCCGCGCCGCCGCCCCCCGCCGGCACCGGGTCCGGCTGGCCGGACGCCGGTGTCGTCGCGGGCGTCGTCTGTCTCGGCACCGCGGCCGTGGCACTCGCCTTGCGCGCCAGGGGCGGCCGGAAGGCGGACGGCTGACCGCACGGCAGCCCCAGCAGCAGGCCGAGGGTGATCCACGCGTAGGCGTTGCTGCCCAGGAACCCGTCGACGCCGGACGCGTCGTCGTACCAGAGCCACACCACACTGGTGCACAGCACCGCGTACAGGACGCCCGCCAGACGGGCGTGACCGGCACGGAGCAGCACGGCGAAGGACGGCAGCAGCCACACCAGGTGGTGCACCCAGGTGACCGGGCTGACCAGGCAGGCGGTGAGGCCGGTGAGGGCGAACGCGCCCGGCCAGTCACCGGCCGCGACCGCCGCGCGCGCCCGCCGGGCCCACACGCACAGCACCAGCAGCACGGCCGTCGCCCACACCGGACGGCCCGGTTCGCCGAGCCGGGCCAGCACACCCTGGAGCGACTGGTTCGAGACGTAGTCCAGCCGGCCGACCCTGCCGGTGTCCCACAGCGCCTCGGTCCAGTAGAACCGGGAGGCACCGGGATCCGCCCGGGCCGCGAGCGCGGTCGCCCCGGCGGCGACCGCCGTCGCCAGTGCGGCGGCCCGCCACCGGCGGGCGAGCAGCAGCAGACCGATGAAGACGGCCGGGGTGAGTTTGACCGCGGCGGCCAGTCCGATGCCGGCGCCCGCCCAGCGGTCCCGCCCGGCCGCGAGCAGCCGGCCGTCGGCCAGCACCAGGGCCAGCAGCAGCAGGTTCACCTGGCCGAAGCTGAAGGTGTCGCGCAACGGCTCGAACAGCGCGAGCAGACAGGCGGCCAGGGACCAGCCGTACCAGCCGTACCGCCGCCGGGCGGGCCCGGCCAGGATGCGCAGCATCACCGCCAGCGCCGCCAGGTTCAGCAACAGGGACGCGGCGATCGCCGTGCGCAGGCGCACGAGGGCCATGGGCAGCATGACCAGGGCGGCGAACGGCGGGTAGGTGAAGCCGTACGGCGTCCCCGGCACCCGGTAGTCGTAGATCCGGCCGGCGTGGACCCAGCCGCTCACGGCCCCGTAGTAGACACGCAGGTCGAAGAAGCCGCGCAGCAGCGGCACGGTCGCGGTGAAGACGGTCACGGCGGCGCCGAGGACGAGGAGGAGGAGCAGCCGCCCCCGGTCGGTGCCCGGCACCCTCACGCCGTACGCCCCAGAGCCGGTGTCCGGGACGCCTGGTGGGCCTGCGCCAGGACGACGACGGCGAGGACACCCCCCGAGACGGCGAGCACCAGCTGACCGGTGTCCGCGGGGCCGCCGCTGGGCAGCACCGCCAGCGCGAGTACCCCCGTGACCGCGGCCACCCGCCGCCGTACCGGGGTGCTGGGCGCGGCGGCCGCGATCAGGAACAGACCCCACAGGGCGTACCAGGGGCGGATCGCCGGGCCGAAGGCGGCCACCGCCGCGAGGCTCAGGCCGAGTGCGTAGACCGGGGCGGGTCGCAGCCGCGTCCAGATGAGGAGGAGCGCGGCCGCGGTGACCGCGAGGCCGAGCACGTGCCACGCCGGGACGGCCAGCGGGGCCAGACCGCTGCCGAGGCGCTCGAGCAGGGCGGCGGTGGCGCGGCCGAGCAGGCTGGTGAGCGCCCAGTTGTGCGGGGAGACCGGCGTGTCCAGCGCGGTGATCCAGCCGTACCCGGTGCCGGCGACGGCGGTCGCGGCGGCGGTGGTCGCGGCGGCCGCCAGCGAGGTCGTCAGGACGGCCCGCGCCGGCCCGGACCCGGCCCGGACCTGGACGACGGCGACCGCCAGCAGGCCGAGCGCGGCCGGCGCCTTCACCAGGGCCGCGAGCGTCACGAGGACGGCACCCAGGACGGGCCACCGGCCCAGCGCCGCCACCAGGCCGAGACCGAGCAGGCCCAGCATGATGGCGTCGTTGTGGGCCCCGGCCACCAGATGCAGCAGCACCAGCGGGTTCAGGGCGCCCAGCCACAGGGCGGCGGCCGGGTCGGCACCGCTGTGCCGGGCCAGCCGGGGCAGCGCGGCGGCCATCAGGGCCACGCCGGACAGCGCGAGCAGCCGCATCCCGAACAGCCCGGCGGGCAGCTCGCCCCGGGTCAGCCCGGCCAGGGCGGAGGCGATCGCGAGGAAGGCCGGGCCATAGGGGGCGCCGGTGTTCCGCCACACCGGGGCGACCTCGTCGGCGAGCGGACCACCGAGCCGGGCCGGGCCGTGCGCGTACACGTCCATGTGGGCATCGACCATGGCGCCCTGCGCGAGGTAGCTGTACACGTCCCGGCTGAACAGGGGCGGCGCCAGCAGCAGCGGGGCCGCCCACACGGCGAGGACCAGGAGCAGGGCCCGCGGGGTCGGCGGCCGGTCGCCGCGCACCAGGCGCCCCAGCAGCAGCCAGGCCGCGATCAGCAGGACGACGCCGAAGTACACGCCGACCAGGCCGAGGGCGGCACGGACGGAGGCCGGGGCGAGCAGTTCCCGCACGGGCAGGGCCCCGGCCGTCTCACCTCCCAGCGCGAGGCAGGCGGTACCGGCCAGGCCCAGTACCTGGCAGCGGCGGAGGTCGACGGGGAAGGCCATGGCCAGCACGGGGTCAGCGTGTCGACACCGGATGGCCGGAAGGCGACCTGGCCCCTTCCGGAGGACGGCCCGCGGGTGACCGGAACGTGAGCGGACCTCAGCGGCGGTGTCCGGAATTGTGGCGGGTCAGAACACCGACAGCCCGGTCAGGGTCGTGAACCGGTCGAGGGCCGCCACACCCGCCACGGAGTTTCCGCGCTCGTCGAGTCCCGGGCTCCACACGCACAGCGTGCAGCGACCGGGTACGACCGCGATGATCCCGCCGCCGACCCCGCTCTTGCCGGGCAGGCCGACCCGGTAGGCGAACTCCCCGGCCGCGTCGTACGTCCCGCAGGTCAGCATCACGGCGTTGACCTGCTTGGCCTGGCTGCGGGTGAGCAGGCGGGTGCCGTCGGCGCGGATGCCGTGCCGGGCGAGGAAGGAGGCGGCGAGGGCGAGGTCGGCACAGGAGGCGGCGACGGAGCACTGCCGGAAGTACTGGTCGAGCAGAACCGGCACCGGGTTGTCGATGTTGCGGTAGGACGCCATGAAATGGGCGAGGGCGGCGTTGCGGTCGCCGTGCGCGTTCTCGGAGGCGGCGACGTCCCTGTCGAAGTCCAGGGCCGCGTTGCCGCTCTCGGCGCGCAGGAAGGCCAGCAGTTCGCCGGCCGCGTCACCGGTCCGGGTCTGGAGGCGGTCGGTGACGACCAGGGCGCCCGCGTTGATGAACGGATTCCGCGGGATGCCGTTCTCGTACTCCAGCTGCACCAGGGAGTTGAACGGGTTGCCGGAGGGCTCGCGGCCCACGTGCTCCCAGAGCGCGTCGCCCTCGCGGGCCAGGTCCAGGGCGAGGGTGAAGACCTTGGTGATGGACTGCGCCGAGAACGGCTGCCGCCAGTCCCCCACCCCGTAGACCGTGCCGTCCAGCTCGGCGACGGCCATGCCGAAGCGGCGCGGGTCGCAGGCCGCGAGCGCCGGGATGTAGTCGGCGGGACGCCCGCGGCCGGGCGTCCGCTCGATCTCCTCGGCGATGCGCTCCAGGACCGGCAGGAAGGCGGGGGACGACGTCGGTGTCATGATCGGTATTGTGCCTCCGGCCGGTCCCGGTACGGACATCGTTCTCGCGTCGGCGCAGGTCAGGCGGTGGGTGCCGCGCTGCCCGCGACGATCTCCGGGCGCAGCAGGCCGGCGAGCCTCTCGGCGGGCAACAAGCCCTTCTCCAGCACCAGTTCGGCCACACCGCGACCGGTGACGAGGGCCTCCTCGGCGATGTCGGTGGCGGCCGTGTACCCGATCTGCGGGTTGAGGGCGGTGACCAGACCGATGGAGTTCCCGACGGTGGCGCGCAGCGCCTCGGTGTGGGCGGTGATGCCGTCCACACAGCGCTCGGCGAGCGTGCGGCAGGCGCTCCGCAGGTGCGTGATGCTCTCCGAGAGGGAGTGCAGGATGATCGGCTCGAAGGCGTTGAGCTGGAGCTGTCCGGCTTCGGCGGCCATGGTGACGGCGACGTCGTTGCCGATCACCTCGAAGGCGACCTGGTTGACGACCTCGGGGATCACCGGGTTCACCTTGCCCGGCATGATGCTCGAACCGGCCTGCACCGGCGGCAGGTTGATCTCACCGAGGCCCGCGCGCGGCCCGGAGGACAGCAGGCGCAGGTCGTTGCAGCTCTTGGAGAGCTTGACCGCGACGCGCTTGAGCACGCCGGACATCTGCACGAACGCCCCGCAGTCCTGGGTGGCCTCGACCAGGTTGGCGGCGGTGACCAGGGGCAGTCCGGTGATCGCGGCGAGATGGCGGCGCGCGGACTCGGGGCGTCACGGACACCGCCCACGGGGCCGACCGTCCCCGCGCCGCGGACCACCGCACCGGCAAGCTCCCGTCGAAACCGGGCGGCGCGGCTACGCGCGGGCCGTCAGCGGGACCGGACCCAGGGCGCTGACCGCGCGCACGCGGCCCACGGGCTCTCCGCCGCCGAGCAGCGGCTCGCCCGCGAACTCGGTGAGGAGGGCGGGGTCGACGCCCGCACGGGCGAGGGCCGCGGCGGCGACCGGGACGCGGGCCCGGTCGGCGCCGTCGGCGATCTTGACGGCGATCGCACGGCCGTCCGGGAGGGCCGCCACCTGGACGCCCTCGAAGCCGTCCTTCGCCAGCAGGCCGGGCACCGCCCGCATCAGGGCGGCCACGTCACGGCCGGAGCCGGACGCCATCTCGGCGTGCTCGCGCACGGCGTCGGCCACCTGGGCCTCCGCTGTGCTGGGCGCCGCGGTGGTGATCCGGGCGGCGGCCCGGGCGAGGCCGTGCAGGGAGACGGAGAAGAGCGGGGCGCCGCAGCCGTCGACGGTCACCCGGGCGACGCGCTGGCCGGTGAGGTCCTCGACGGTTTCCGCGATGGCCTGCTGGAGGGGGTGCGCCGGGTCCAGGTAGTCCTTCAGGGACCAGCCGTTGAGCTTGGCGGTCCACAGCATCGCCGCGTGCTTGCCGGAGCAGTTCTGGGCGAGCCGGGAGGGCAGTCGGCCCTCCCGGACCCAGGCGTCCCGGACGACCGGGTCGAACGGCATGTCGGGCACGTTGCCCAGGTCGTCCTCGGTGAGCCCGGCGAGTTCGAGGATCCGCCGGGTGCCGGCGAGGTGGTACTCGTCGCCGGAGTGGCTCGCCGCGGCCAGGGACAGCAGGGCGCCGTCGAGCGGCAGCCCGAGCCGCACCATGGCCACGGCCTGGACGGGCTTGAGGGCGGAGCGGGGGTAGAAGGCGGCCTCGATGTCGCCGAGTTGGAGCCGGACCTGGCCGTCGCCGTCGAGGACGGCGACGGAGCCGTAGTGGACGCCCTCGACGATCCCGCCGCGTATCAGGTGGGCGACGGGAGCGTGGAGCGGCTCGCGGACGGGGGGTGCCTCCGCGGGGGAACTGCTGTGCATCACTGCCTGTATCACTGGTGGGGTGGGGTGGACCGGCGCGCGGTTCACACGTCGGTCCCGGTGGACGGGCGCGCCATACGGCCGCGGACGGCGTACCAGCCGGCGACCAGCGCTGCGACGACCAGCGGCAGGCACAGCACGGCGGTGCGTCCGACGCCGTCGTCGGCGTACATCAGGACCAGGACGGAGGCGAGGAACGCCAGCGTCACGAGTTCGGTCCAGGGGGAACCCGGCAGCCGGTAGCCGGGCCGGGTCAGTTCGCCCTTCTGGGTCTTCCGCCAGAAGAACAGGTGACAGATCATGATCATGCCCCAGGTGGCGAGGATACCGATCGCCGCGAAGTTGAGCACGATCTCGAAGGCGTCCGCGGGGACGACGAAGTTGAGGCCGACGCGGGCGCGGACGACGAGGAAGGCGAAGACGCCGCAGACCGCGTACGCGACGAACAGGGAGGGGCCGGCGTCGGCGAGGCGGCCGCCGTCGCCGAGGAAGAGGCCGGTGCCGATGGCGCCGCCGATGGCGGGGCGCGTCTCTTCTTTGAGGTGCTCGCTCACACCGCGGGTCCGCCGTCCGTGGGGATGTCCGTGCGCGGGGGGCGCACGATGTCGGTCAGGGTCGTCTCGACGCGGTCGAGGTGGTGGCTCATGGCCTCCACCGCGTCGTGCTCACAGCCGTCGGCCAGCGCTTCGACGATCGCCCGGTGCTCGCGGTTGGACTGCTCGCGGCGGCCGCCCAGCTCGTTGAGGAAGGCCGACTGACGCGCCAGTGCGTCGCGGATCTCCTCGATGACCCGGCGGAAGACCGGGTTCTGGGCGGCCTCGGCCACGGCGAGGTGGAAGAGGGTGTCCATCGCGACCCATGCGGTGGTGTCCGTCTCCCGCTCCATGCGGTCGAGCAGGTGGGCGAGGTGGTCGAGGTTCTCGGGGGTGCGGCGCAGCGCCGCGTATCCGGCGACCGGGATCTCGATGTGCCGGCGCACCTCCAGCAGGTCGCTGGCCGCGTAGTCGCCGAAGGTGGGGTCCTCGACGGCGTTCGCCACCACGAAGGTGCCCTTGCCGGTCCGGGAGACCGTCAGGCCCATCGTCTGCAGGGCCCGCAGCGCCTCGCGGAGCACGGGCCGGGACACCTCGAGCGTGCGGCAGAGCTCGGCCTCGGAGGGGAGCTTGTCGCCGATCGCGTACTCACCGCGTTCGATGGCACCGCGGAGGTGGCCGAGTACGGCTTCCATGGCGCTGACGCGCCGCGGAACCGGGCCACCTGTCTGGCTGTCTGACAGGTTCACGGGCTCGATCCTGCGGGGTGCGGACGGCGGTGTCAAGACACCTGGAAAGTAAACATTCACGGGGTGCGATGCATGAATCTCTGCATCACACCCCGTGGGAGATCACGGACGCCGGTCAGCTGTCGATGACCCCGGCACCCAGCAGGCCGAAGAGCGCCACACCGATGACGATCCGGTACAGCACGAAGGCGTTGAAGGAGTGCTTGGCGACGAACTTCAGCAGCCAGGCGATGGAGGCGTAGGCGACCACGAAGGAGACGATCGTGCCGACCGCCAGCGGGGCGGCGCCCACGCCGGCCCCGAGGGCGTCCTTCAGCTCGTACAGGCCGGCGCCGGTCAGGGCCGGGATGCCGAGGAAGAAGGAGAGCCGGGTGGCGGCGACGCGGTCCAGGTCGAGGATGAGCGCGGTGGACATGGTGGCGCCGGAGCGGGAGAAGCCGGGGAAGAGCAGGGCGAGGATCTGGGAGCAGCCGACCAGCATCGCGTCCTTGAAGGAGGTGTCGTCCTCGCCGCGCTTGTGCCGCCCCATCTGGTCCGCGGCCCACATCACCCCGGACCCGACGATCAGCGAGCCGGCGACCACCCAGAGCGAGGCGAGCGGGCCCTCGATCAGCGGCTTGGCGGCCAGCCCCACCGCGACGATCGGAATGGTGGCGTAGATCACCCACCACGCGAACTTGTAGTCGTGGTGGTAGCGCTCCTCCTTGTTGCGGATGCCGCGCCCCCACGCGGAGACGATCCGCACGATGTCCTTGAAGAAGTACACCAGCACGGCGGCGATGGCGCCGACCTGGATGACCGCCGAGAAGCCGACGACGGACTTGTCGTCGACGGGGATGTTCATGAGCCCTTCGGTGATCTTGAGGTGACCGGTCGAGGACACGGGGAGGAATTCGGTCACCCCCTCGACGACTCCGAGGACGACGGCTTGACCGACGGAGATGGCGCTCATGGGATCCAGTTCTGCTGAGAAGTTGGTCGACAGTGCTGTAGACAGTCCTACTATGCCCGGTCGCGCGGTCCGTGCCTACGCCCGCGCGGCCCGGGCGAGCGGCCACCGGTGATGGCGGCACCAAGGCCCGCCGCCACGCTCGCGACGGCGCTGGCGGCAGCGTAGAGCCCCGCACCGGTCCGGTCGGCCCGAGGGTCCCCCAGGGGAAGACCGAGCACATCACGGACGTTCACCGTGAACGCACCCCGGAGTGGTCCCGGGTCACGCCGGACCCCGCCGCGCGCCCGGTCGGCCAGCGTAGCGGAGCGCCCGCCGTGGCCCCGAGGGAAGCGGGCGGCCCGTTCACAACGACTTCTTACCCTTCTCGTCCGTTCTGCGGAGTATGTCAGCTTCAATCGGCCCGCCGGGGTACCGCCCGGCGGACCGGGGATACACGTCGCGGCGGGCGCCTCGCAGACCGCCACCCCGTTGGGGATCGGCCCCGCTGGGGAGGCCCGACGGGCCCGGCCGCCCGTACATGGCCGGGCCCGTCGGTGTGGTTCAGCGGTGGCCGAACCACGTCATGGAGGACAGCGCCTTGTCGTCGTAACCGAACAGGGCCTGGTTCTCCCAGCCGTTGCCGGAGGCCGCGTCGGCGGGGTCCCAGCCGTTGCCGGTGACCGCGGTCCAGGTGGCCTCCCAGTAGAAGACGCCGAGGCCGCGGCCGTTGGGGACGGCCTCCACGATGCTGGCCACGTCGTTCATCCACCGGGTCTGGCCGGCCACCGTCGCCGGGTAGCCGGTGACGAGCTCGCCGGTGGTGTCGATCTGGTTGGTGAGCGAGTCGTCGCTGTCGAGGCGGAAGGGGTAGGCCGTCTCGGCGATGAAGACCGGCTTGCCGTAGCGGGAGGCCGCGTCGTCCAGGGTGGTCTGCGCGGCGGCCAGTGAGCCGTGCCAGTAGCCGTAGTACGACAGGCCGATCACGTCGTAGTCGATGCCGTAGGTCTTGGCGTTGTCGAACCACCGGCGGACGGTGGCGTCGTCACCGGCGTTGGCCAGGTGCAGCGCGACCTGCGTGCCGGCCGACACCGCCTTCGTGGCGCTGTAGCCGGAGTTGATCAGGCCGGCCAGCTGCGACCAGTTGCTCGTGGAGCCCTCGGACCACAGCATGCCGCCGTTGATCTCGTTGCCGATCTGCACCATGTCGGCCGTGGTGCCCTGCGCCTTCAGCGCGTTCAGGACGTCGTACGTGTGGTTGTAGACGTCGGTCTTCAGCTGGCTGTAGGAGTGCGAGGCCCAGGCCGCGGGCTTGGTCTGCTTGCCCGGGTCGGCCCAGGTGTCCGAGTAGTGGAAGTCGACCAGCAGCTTCATGCCGGCGGCCTTGACGCGCTTGGCCATGGCCAGTACGCGCGTCTTGTTGTTGTAGCCGTCGGCGGGGTCGACCCAGACCTTCAGGCGGGCGTAGTTCATACCGGCGTTCTTCAGGATGGTGACCGCGTCGCCGGTGGTACCGGAACTCGTCCTGTACACACCGCCCTTGGCCTCGCTCTTGGCGAGGGAGGAGATGTCGGCACCCTTGACGGCGAGACCGGTTGTGCCCGAGGTGAAGCTCAGGTCGTCGACGTTGATCCAGTTGCCCGCGTTGGCGTCGGAGGAGATGCTGATCGTGCACTGGTTGTTGGTCACCGCGACGGAGGTGACTATGCGGACCCAGCTGCTGGTGGACACCGGCAGGTCGGTGCGCTGCTCCGAACTCCCGCAGTTCTTGAGGGACATGGAGGCGGAGTTCTGCCCGCCACTGGAGCGGACCCAGGCGGTGAGGGTGTAGGTGCCGTTGGTCAGCCCGGACAGGTACTGGTACGTCTCCACCTTGTAGGCGGAGGCCGACCAGTGGCTGAGCCGGTAACTCCCGCCGTGGCCGCCGGACTCGGTGTACGAGGCGCCGGTGTCGCCGTACTCCGACCAGCCGCTGGGCGTGGCCGCGCCCGTGCCGTCGGACTCGAAGCCGCCGTTGGTGAGGGTGCTCGCCGCCTGGGCGGTCTGGGCGGGCAGGGCGGTGAGGGCGAGTCCGGCCACGAGCGGCAGCAGCAGGGCTCTGAGGGTGCGTCTGGGATGGAACATCGTCGTCCGTCGTCCCTTCGACGTGATGGGATTGGGGTGTCCTCCGTGGGGGCGGGAGGAGAGCCCCTCCGCCCGCGGCTCGTACGGCTCGCGCGGGCGGAGGGGAGCAGGTGGAGGGCCCTGTCGGTCGTCCCTAGGGCCTGTCGTTCGGATCACGCCGGGCTCGCGGGGTCTGGCACCATGCCTCGCCGCGTTGTCGTCGGTTGCCATGGCGCCCTCCTCCGCCTTGCGATGCACGGCACCAGACCCCGCTCCCTGATCCGGCCTGATCCAAACGAAAGACCCTAGCCGTCGAGTCGTACGACCCGGACGGCTCCCGCGGGGACCGCGAGGCGGCCCGCGGCGCGTTCGCCCGTCAGCAGTTCGGTGCCGGGCGTGTCCAGCGGCACCTTGGCGTCGGTGGCGGTGTGGTTGATCGCGAACAGGAAGGTGCGGGTGCCCGACTCGTCGGTGCGGCACACCACTTCGACGTCCCGGGGCAGGTCGGCGCGCGGCGCGATACGGGCGTCCGCCGCGGCCCGGGCGAGCACCTCGTCGAGGCCGTGGGTGTCGAGGCGGGTCGAGACGTACCAGGCGGTGCCCCGGCCGAGCCGGTGCCGGGTGACGGCGGGCCGGCCGGCGGTGAGGCCGTCGGCGTACGTCCAGACGGTCTCGGCGCCGCGCGGCACCACGAACTCCGTCCACACGTCCCCGGTGAGCTCGGAGGCGTCGGGGCCGGTGACGCGCACCCGCTGGTTCTCCAGCAGGGGCGAGAACTCCTCCACGGTCAGGCCGAGGACGTCCCGCAGCGGCCCCGGGTAGGGACCGTCGTGCACGGCGTCGTGCTCGTCGACGATGCCGGAGAAGTACGACACCACGAGGGTGCCGCCATTCTCCACGTACTCCTTGATGTTGTTCCCGGCGGCCTCCGTCATCAGGTACAGCGCCGGTACGACGACAAGGGGATAACTCGACAAGTCGGCTTCGGGGTGGGCGAAGTCGACGGTGAGGTGGCGGTCGTAGAGGGCGGCGTAGAAGGAGTCGGCGCGCTCGCGGGGGTCGTGGTCCTCGCTCGGGCGCCACTGGAGGTTCTGCGCCCACCAGGACTGCCAGTCCCACACGACGGCCACGTCGGCCCGGGTACGGGTGCCGCGGATCTGGCTCAGCGAGTCGATGCTCGCGCCGAGTTCGACGACCTCCCGCCAGACCCGGGTCTCGGTGCCGCCGTGCGGCAGCATCGCCGAGTGGAACTTCTCGGCGCCGCGCCGGGACTGCCGCCACTGGAAGAACATGGCGCCCTCGGAGCCGCGTGCGACGTGCGCGAGGGAGTTGCGGGCCATCTGGCCGGGGGCCTTGGCGGGGTTGCGG
The DNA here is from genome assembly GCF_040610035.1 of Streptomyces sp. NPDC004542. NCBI lineage: Bacteria > Bacillati > Actinomycetota > Actinomycetes > Kitasatosporales > Streptomycetaceae > Streptomyces > Streptomyces sp. NPDC004542. Next base: position 22,633 of record NZ_JBEXLP010000016.1, on the reverse strand, counting down.
GGCTGCCAGTTGACGCCCGAGGTGGAGTGCTCCAGGAGCAGCCAGGGGGCTCCCCCGGCGACCGAGCGGGTGAGGTCGGCGGCCATCGCGAGGTTGACGTGGGTGCGGCGGCCGTCGGTGATCAGGTAGTGGTCGTTGGTGACGAGGTCGACCTCGCGGCCCCAGGCCCAGTAGTCCATGGAGTCGCACTGGCTGAGCGCGGTCATGAAGTTGGTGGTGACGGGGACGCCGGGCGAGAGGCGGTGCAGGATGTCCCGCTCCATGCGGAAGTTCTCCCGGATGGTGGCGTCGGCGAACCGCTTGTAGTCCAGTGCCTGGCCCGGGTTGCCGACCGTGGGGGTCGCGCGGGGCGGGTTGATCTGGTCGAGGCTCGTGTAGTGCTGGCCCCAGAAGGCGGTGCCCCAGGCCTCGTTGACTGCGTCGACGCCGCCGTAGGTGTCCGCGAGCCAGCGGCGGAAGTGGGCGGCGCAGGAGTCGCAGTAGCAGGCGGAGACGGGGACGCCGTACTCGTTGTGGACGTGCCACATCGCCAGGGCCGGGTGGTCGCCGTAGCGCTCGGCGAGCTTCGTGGTGATGTCCGCCGCGGCGGCGCGGTAGTCGGCGTCGCTGTGGCAGATCGCGCCGCGTGAGCCGAACTCCTGGCGCACGCCCTCGGCGGTGACCGGCAGGGCCTCGGGGTGCGCCCGGTAGAACCAGGCGGGCGGCACCACGGTGGGCGTGCCGAGGCCGACGCGGATGCCGCCCTCGTGCAGCAGGTCCAGGATCCGGTCCAGCCAGCCGAAGTCGTACTCCCCGGGCGAGGGCTCCAGCAGCGCCCAGGAGAAGATCCCGGCGCTCACCATCGTGACGCCGGCCTCCCGCATCAGCCGGACGTCCTGGAGCCAGGCGCTTTCCGGCCACTGCTCGGGGTTGTAGTCCCCACCGAAGGCGAGCCTGGTGAGGCCCCTGGGGGTGGTCTCCGGCATGGATCTCTCCCGGGTTATCGATCATTTGGGAACGTGCACACACATGAACGGCCGTGCGAGCCCAACATAACCGCACAGCAACAACCATTGACAAGTGTCTGGGATGTTTCTCTACTGTGAACGCTCACAGAAGCAGGGCAGGGCCTCGCGACGGGCGAGGGCCCAGATCAGCCGGTTTCTGCAGGGCAGGTTCCCGCAGCGGGCGGGGACCCAGGTCAGGGGAGAGATCCATGCCGCACACGAAGCGCCGCCGCCTCGTGACAACCGCCGTCGCCGTCTCGCTCGGCGCCACCGCCCTCGCCGCCTGCGGCTCCGAGGACGGCAGTAAGGCCGAGTCGGGCCCGGTCTCGCTGACGTACTGGACCTGGACGCCCGGTATGGACAAGGTCGTCGACCTGTGGAACAAGGGGCCGGGCAAGAAGGACAAGATCACCGTCACGGTGAAGAAGCAGGCGTCCGGCGACACGCTGGTCACCAAGATCCTCACCGCGCACAAGGCGAAGAAGGCACCGGACCTGGTGCAGGCCGAGTACCAGGCGCTGCCGACGCTGGTCAGCAATGACGCGCTGGCGGACATATCCAAGGAGGTCGGCGACATCAAGGGCAGGTTCGCCGACGGCGTCTGGCAGCAGACCACGCTCGGGACGGACGCGGTCTACGCGGTCCCGCAGGACATCGGGCCGATGATGTTCTACTACCGCGAGGACCTGTTCAAGAAGTACAAGCTGAAGGTCCCCACGACCTGGGACCAGTTCGCCGAGACCGCCCGCGCGCTGAAGAAGACCGCTCCCGACAAGGACCTGACCACCTTCTCGGCCAACGACTCCGGTCTCTTCGCGGGCCTCGCCCAGCAGGCCGGCGCCAAGTGGTGGACCACCTCCGGCGACAAGTGGAAGGTCGCGATCAACGACGCGGCCACCCAGAAGGTCGCCGAGTTCTGGGGCGGCCTGGTCAAGGAGGGCGTCATCGACAACCAGCCGATGTACACCCCGTCCTGGAACAAGGCGCTCAACACCGGCAAGCAGATCGCCTGGGTCAGCGCCGTGTGGGCACCGGGCACGCTCACCACCGCCGCACCCGACACCAAGGGCAAGTGGGCCATGGCCCCGCTCCCCCAGTGGTCCGCGAGCGAGAACGTCACCGGCAGCTGGGGCGGCTCCTCGACCGCCGTCACCACCGACTCCCAGCACCAGGCCGCCGCGGCCAAGTTCGCCGCCTGGCTGAACACCGACCACGACGCGCTCAACGCACTGGCGAAGGACAGCGGAATCTACCCGGCCTCCACCTCCGCCCAGCTCAGCGGCGCCTTCAGCAACCCGCCGGCGTACTTCTCCCACCAGGCGGACTTCTACCCGCAGGCCGCCAAGATCGCGAACACCACCGCGCCGTCCGCCTGGGGCCCGAACGTCAACGTCGCCTACGCGACCTTCAACGACGCGTTCGGCGCCGCCGCCAAGGACAAGTCGGACTTCGCCGCCGCCCTGGCCAAGATGCAGGACGCCACGGTCGCCGACCTGAAGAAGCAGGGCTTCGAGGTTTCTCAGTGACCAGCACAAGCCGGAAGGCGTACGGGGTCAAGGGGGCCCCGTACGCCTTCCTCCTCCCCGCCACGCTCCTCTTCGCCCTGTTCTTCGCCCTGCCCATCGGGTACGCGGTCTGGCTCAGCTTCCGCAAGGTGCATGTCTCCGGCCTCGGCCTGGGATCGGGCGCGCGGAAGGAGGTCTGGGCCGGCCTGGAGAACTACACCGACGCCCTCGGTGACAGCGAACTCCTCGACGGCGCGCTGCGCGTGCTCGGCTACGGCTGCATCGTCGTCCCGGTGATGCTCGGCCTCGCCCTGCTGTTCGCGCTGATGCTCGACTCCGAGAAGGTGCGGTTCGCCCCGTTCACCCGGCTCGCGATCTTCCTGCCGTACGCCATCCCGGGCGTGGTGGCCGCGCTGCTGTGGGGATTCCTGTACCTGCCGGACGTCAGCCCCTTCTCCTACCTGCTCGACACGTTCGGCCTGCCGCAGCCGGACCTGCTGGACGGCGGTCCGCTCTACCTCGCCCTGTCGAACATCGCGGTGTGGGGCGGCACCGGCTTCAACATGATCGTCATCTACACCTCGCTGCGGGCCATCCCGGCCGAGGTGTACGAGGCGGCGAAGCTGGACGGCGCCACCCCGTGGCAGGTCGCACTGCGGATCAAGATCCCGATGGTGGCGCCCTCGCTGGTGCTGACCTTCTTCTTCTCGATCATCGCGACGCTCCAGGTGTTCAACGAGCCGACCACCCTCCACCCGCTCACCAACTCCGTCAACACCAGCTGGAGCCCGCTGATGAAGGTGTACCAGGACGCCTTCCACCGCAACGACATCTACGCGGCCGCCGCCGAGGCGACGCTGATCGCCCTGGTCACGCTGGTCCTGTCGTTCGGGTTCCTCAGGGCCGCGAACCGCCGCGGCAAACAGGAGGAAGCACGATGAGTTCTCTTGCCGTGAGCGAGTCCGCCCCGGCCGCGGGAACCATCCCCGGCACCGCCGAGGGCCCGCCGCCGCGCCGCCGGATCGCGCTGGTCCCGACGCTCACCCTGCTGCTCGGCGCGGTCTACACCCTGCTGCCGGTCGCCTGGGTGGTGATCGCGTCCACCAAGTCGGGGCACGAGCTGTTCTCCACGTTCACCTTCCTGCCGGGCACCGGCCTCGCCGGCAACCTCGAGGACCTCAGCGCCTACCGCGACGGCATCTACTGGAAGTGGCTGGGCAACTCCGCCCTCTACGCCGGTCTCGGCGCCCTGCTGTCGACGGCCGTGTCGGCGTGCAGCGGGTACGCGCTGGCGACCTACCGTTTCCGGGGCCGCGAGGCGATGTTCAACGTGCTGCTCATGGGCGTGCTGATGCCACCGGTGATCCTCGCCGTCCCGCAGTACCTGCTGCTGGCGAAGGCGGACCTCACGGACTCCTACCTGTCCGTGCTGCTCCCGCAGATCCTGTCCCCGTACGGCGTCTACCTCTCGCGGATCTACGCGGCCGCCGCCGTGCCCGGTGACGTGGTCGAGGCCGGCCGGATGGACGGGGCGGGCGAGTGGCGCATCTTCGCCCGGATCTCGCTGCCGATGATGGTGCCCGGCCTGGTGACGGTGTTCCTGTTCCAGTTCGTGGCGGTGTGGAACAACTTCCTGCTGCCGTTCATCATGCTGAGCGACGACGAGAAGTTCCCGATCCCGCTCGGTCTGTACACGCTCCTCGAGCAGGGCTCCAACACCCCGGCGCTGTACACGCTGGTGATCACCGGGGCCGCCCTGGCCGTGCTGCCGCTGATCGTCCTCTTCCTGGTCATCCAGCGGTTCTGGAGTCTGGATCTGCTGTCCGGGGCCGTAAAGTCATGACCATGAGCAGCAGTACGGGGGGCCGGCGCAGGGCGCCGACGATCCACGACGTGGCGCGCGAGGCGGGGGTCTCGCGGGGCACCGTCTCGCGTGTGCTCAACGGCGGTCACTACGTCAGTCCGGCCGCGCAGGAAGCGGTGAACGCCGCCATCCGCAGGACCGGGTACGTCGTGAACCGGCACGCGCGTTCGCTGATCACCGGGCGCTCGGACTCGGTCGGTTTCCTGCTGACCGAGCCGCAGGAGCGGTTCTTCGAGGACCCGAACTTCAACGTCCTGCTGCGCGGGTGCACTCAGGCGCTGGCCGCGCACGACGTGCCGCTGCTGCTGATGCTGGCCGGCACGCGGGACGAGCGGCGGCGCATAGCGCGGTACATCACCGCCGGGCACGTCGACGGGGTGCTGCTGGTCTCCAGCCACTCCGGCGACCCGGTGGCCGAGGAACTGCGGGAGGCGGGCGTGCCGCTGGTCGCCTGCGGCAAACCCCTCGGGCTGGGCTCGAAGGTCAGTTACGTGGCCGCCGACGACCGCGACGGGGCCCGGGACATGGTGCGGCACCTGCTGTCGCTGGGCCGCCGCCGGATCGGCGTGGTCACCGGGCCGCTGGACACGCCCGGCGGTGTCGAGCGGCTCGCCGGCTACAAGGAGGTGCTCTACGAGGCGGGTGTCGGCGTCGACGACAAGCTCATCGTCTCCGGCGACTACAGCCGGGCCAGCGGCGAGGCGGGGGCGGAGCGGCTGCTGGCACAGGCCCCGGACATGGATGCGGTGTTCGTCGCCTCCGACCTCATGGCGCAGGGCGTGCTCACCGTGCTCCAGCGGGCGGGCAGGCGGGTGCCCGACGACATCGCCGTCGGCGGCTTCGACGACTCCCCCGCGGCGACCGCCGCCCGCCCCGCCCTCACCACCATCCGCCAGCCCTGGGACCGGATCAGCGCCGAGATGGTCCGCGTTCTCCTCGCCCAGATCGGCGGCGAGGACCCGGCGGCGGTGATCCTGCCGACGGAGCTGGTGCGCCGCGATTCCGCCTGAGCCGGCCCGTCCGCCGTCCGCGGCCGCCGTCACCGCTTCCCCGGTCTGATCAGCCCCGTCTCGTAGGCGAGCACGACCGCCTGGGCGCGGACGACGGTGACGTTCGCGACCGGCCTGGCGGCGACCCTGAACAGCTTCGGGAACGCCGGCCACCCCACCTATGACGTCACCGTCTACGTGGGCAGCTACCGGCACGGCAAGCAGGTGCTGCCGGTGCACGGCGACCGGGAACTCCAGTCGTTGCTGGCCTCGTTGCCGGGCGCGACCCATGTGACGGCACGGTCGGACGACGACGCCCTCCTCGCCGGCAGCACACAAGCGGTCATGTTGGAGGGCCGGCGCGGCGGCCTGTCGCTGGACAGCGTCCTCGTCCGGGGGCGCTGGATGCGCCGGACCGGGGAGGTCGTGGCCGGGACGCCGTTCCTGCGCCGCCACGGCGTGCGCCTCGGGGACCGCCTGCGGCTGCGGCAGGGCGGCCGTGAGGAGGTGGTGACCGTCGTCGGCGAGACGATGGACACCTCCGACCGGCTGGTGATCGGCGGCTGGCCGACGGTCACCGCCCTGAAACCGGACGTGAAGCCCATCGCCTATCACGTCAGGCTGCGCGGGGGCACGGCCCAGGAGGCGTACGCCCGCGCCGTCCGGGCCGCCGACCCGGGGCTGTCCGTCCAGCTGAGCGGCTCGAACAGCGTCACCGGCACCATCGTCGGCTCGGCGACCGGACTCACCCTGATGCTGTCCCTGGTCGCCTCCCTCGGCGTCTTCAACACGGCCGTCCTCAACATCCACGACCGGCGCCGCGACCTGGGCATGCTCAAGTCGATCGGCATGACCCCGCGCCAGGTGACGGCGATGACGGTGACCTCGATGGCCGTGCTCGGCGCGCTGGGATCCCTGCTCGGCATCCCTCTGGGCATCGCCGCCTACGAGGTCGTGATGCCCCGCATGGCCGCGGGGGTGGACATCACCCTGCCGTCGTACATGACGGACGTCTGGCATGCGCCGGTCCTGGGGCTGTCGGCCCTCGCGGGGGTCCTGATCGCGGTCCTGGGCGCTCTGGTCCCGGCCCGCCGCGCTGCCCGCCTCACCGTCGCGGAGGTGCTGCACAACGAGTAGTGCCGACGGGAGCACGCGACCGGTCAGGAACGGAGAAGCCTGCGCGGGCTCCCCGGCCCTAGCGTGGGAGCACCGACGAAGACCCGTCGGATCAACCACCGAGGAGTGAGCCCCATGACCGCCGGCCTGCAGACGATCATCTACCCCGTCAAGGACCTGGAGAAGGCCAAGCCCCTGTTCACCGCGCTGCTGGGCGTGGAGCCCTACGCCGACGCGCCCTACTACGTCGGGTTCAAGGCCGCCGGGCAGGACGTCGGCCTCGACCCGGACGGGCACGCGCAGGGCATGACCGGACCGGTGCCGTACTGGCATGTCACCGACCTCCAGGAGCGGCTCGCCGCCCTGCTCGAGGCGGGTGCGGAACTGCGCCAGGACGTGCGGGACGTCGGCAACGGCCGGCTGATCGCCTCGGTGAAGGACCCCGACGGCAACCTGGTGGGGCTCCTCCAGGACCCGGCCGCCTGAACCCCGCGCGGCTCCCCGCCCCTACGGTAGTTGCACACTCAACGATCGGCTGGATCGGTGCTACGGTGCGGGTATGGCAGCGAAGACGGCCGAGGCACGGCTCGAGGAACGGTGGCGGGACATCCTGTCGGTCCACGCGCGCACGATGTGCGAGATCGACCGGGTGCTCCACCCGCACGGGCTGGGCGCGAGCGACTTCGAGGTACTGGACCTGCTGGCCTCACAGGCGCCCGAACGAGGCGACCAGTGCCGGGTGCAGAACCTGGTCGGCCGGGTGCATCTCAGCCAGAGCGCGCTCTCCCGCCTCATCGGCAGGCTGGAGAAGGACGGCCTGGTGGAGCGCTCGGTCTGCGCGGAGGACCGGCGTGGCGTCTGGGTCGCGCTGACCGGCAAGGGCCGCGAACTGCACGCACGGGTCTTGCCCCTGCAACGCGCGGCGCTGGCCCGCGTGCTGGAGGAGCGGCCGGGCTAGGGTCTTTTGTTCGGATCAGGCCGGATCAGGGAGCGGGGTCCGATGCACGGCAGCGGACCCCGCGAGCCCGGCATGATCCGAACGAGAGGCCCTGACGGATGGACCCCGGCCGGGCGGCCGGGGTCAGCCCGTGGCGCCGGCCAGCAGGGTGCGCACCCCTTCGGAGGTGAGGGTCAGACCGTGCTCGGAGCTGCCGTCGATGGTGAGCGAGAGGTCGTCGGCCGGCCACTGGGAGGCGAGCGCGCCCAGGGGCACGAGACGGTAGCGGGAGACGAAGGGCAGCAGCTCGGCCATCGTCAGCTCCGAGGTGAACACCGGCACGACCGGGTCGTCCCCCGGCCTCTCCAGGACGGGCAGCGCCACCGCGGACGGGTCGGTGGCGTCCTCGTCGGCGGCGTCGTCCGGTACCGGGAGCAGGACCTCGCTGCTGGCGAGGGTGTGCAGCGCGGCCGGGTCCTCGGCGTTCTCGGCCAGCGCGTCCAGCGCCCGCTGGGCCGGCGTCGGCGTGTCGTCGTACGCGGGTGTCTCCATGTCAGATTCCCCTGATGGCGGCGGTCGTACGGTCGCCCGGCGGCGCTCGGCCGCGGACGCGGTCCTGGGCGCGTACCCAGCCGGCTCCGGGGCATGCCGCCCGAACCGGCATCGACACCGATATCGGCATCGGCATCGGCATCGGCATCGGCATCGGCGAGTGCTCCGGTGTCGGAGGGTGACGCCGCGTGGGCGCGGACCTCAGGCGCCGAGGAGTTCGGCGAACCGCCGGGCGCCGATGTTGCCGCCGGAGAGGATGACGCCGATCCTGCGCGGCAGCGGCTCCACCCGGTGGGCCAGCAGGGCGGCCAGAGCGCTCGCGCCGCTCGGTTCGAGGACGGTCTTCAGGCGTTCGAAGGCGAACCGCATCGCCTCGCGGATCTGGTCGTCGTCGACCAGGACGATCCCGTCCAGCAGCCGCCGGTTGACGGAGAAGGTGAGTTCGCCGGGGATGTCCGCGGCCTGGCCGTCGGCGATGGTGCGGGGCACGGGGACGCAGACGCGCCGGCCGGCCTCCAGGGACCGCTTGGTGTCGTCCCCGGCCTCCGGCTCCACGCCGATCACCCGGATGTCCGGCAGGAGGCCCTTGGCGGCGGTCGCGCTTCCGGCGATGAGTCCGCCGCCGCCGACCGGCACCACCAGGGCGTCCAGGTCGCCGGCCTCCTCGATCAGTTCCAGGGCCGCCGTTCCCTGGCCGGCGATGACGTGGGGGTGCTCGTACGGAGGGATCAGCGCCAGCCCGCGGTCGGCGGCCAGGGCCTCCCCGATCGCGACCCGGTCGCCGGTGTAGCGGTCGTAGGTGACGATCTCCGCGCCGTACCCGGCGGTCGCCTCCAGCTTGGCGCGGGGCGTGTCCTCGGGCATGACGATGACGGCGGTGGTGCCCAGCTCGCGGGCGGCCAGCGCCACGGCCTGGGCGTGGTTGCCGGAGGAGTAGGCGGCGATGCCCTTGGCCAGGTTCTCCGGGGACAGCCGGGACGCGGCGTGGTAGGCACCGCGGAACTTGAAGGCACCGACCCGCTGGAGGTTCTCGCACTTGAGGTGGACCTCGGCGCCCACCAGCTCGTCCAGGGTCCGCGAGCGCAGCACGGGCGTCCGGAGGGCGACGCCCTCGATGCGTGCGGCGGCTTCCCGGACGTCGTCGAGACTGACGGGCGGGGTGTCGGGCATGTTCGCACTCCGTTCTGGGCGCTGCCGGCCACTGCGGTCGCCGGGGTCCGGACCGTTCCGGGCTGGAATCATTGTCCAGCATCTAGACGGAAAGTCCAGACCCTCCGGCGTCCCCAGGGACGGCAGCGCTCAGCCGGAGCCGTGGCCTGCCGGCCTCAGAGCGTCTGACCGGGGTCGCCGGGCTTGATGCGCCCGCGCCAGGCACCGCTCTCGCCGCCGCGGCTTTCGATGTAGTCCTTGAAGCGGTGCATGTCTCCCTTGACCCGCCGGTCGATCACGCCCAGCGCGTCGGCGCCCTTCTCCACCATGCCTTCCGGCTCGATGTCCATGACGAGCTCCACGCGCGTGTGCGTGTCGTCCAGACGCTGGAAGCGGACCGACCCCTTCTGATGGGTGTCTCCACTGATGGTGCGCCACGTGATCCGCTCGTCGGGGAGCTGGTCGACGATCTCGGTGTCGAACTCGCGCTTCACCCCGCCGATCTTGGTGGTCCAGTGGTTGTGGCGGTCGTCCACCTGCCTGACCTCCTCCACGCCCTCCATGAACTGCGGGAACTGCTCGAACTGCGTCCACTGGTTGTAGGCGGCGTGCAGGGGGACTTCGACCTCAACCGCTTCCTTGACCGTGCTCATGGATGCTTCCTCCTTCGTCGGTCTGCTCTCGTCGGCCAGGCGGCCGGGTACCCCGCTTACCGGCGAGGTCACAGCAATTCGGTCAGATCGCCATTTCCCGCCGGGCGGCGACCGGACGAGCGGCCCGGATCACCGGCGGCCGCGGAACACCTCCTGCGACGCACCCGAGCGAAGTTGCTCCAGTGTGCGCAGCTGCCGTTCGGCCCGGGCGAGCAGCTCGTCCAGCTGCGCCGGCTCGAGCCGCCGGTCCACCTCGGCCAGCGGACGCAGCGACCGCCAGGCGGCCGCCTTTCCCTCCACGCCGAGCCGGAGGAACTCGAATTCCAGGACCGAGGAGAGCGGCGACCTGGCCACGATGCGCCCGTTGGGCTTGAGCCGCCCCGCGCACTCCGCGGCGGCCGCCGCCACGACCTTGTACCGGCGCGCCGGGATCCCGAGCCGCTCCATGATGCCCAGCAGGCTCTCGCGGTCCTCGGCGATCTCCCGCGCGAGCGGTTCCAGTACGTCTGCGAGCGGAGTGCCCTGGTGTGCCCGCGCCACGTACCCGGCGCGGCGGGTGCCGACGGTGGCCCCCGCCAGGTGGTCGTTGAGATAGATGCCGAGCAGGTCCAGCCGCGGCGCGCCGACGGGTCGCGCGGTGGTCGTTCCGCCGCTCAGGATGTCCTTCGTGCTCACTGGTGCCTCCTGGTGGAAAGGGATCCCTGCGTTCACCGGGGCACCGGGTACCCATCCGGGAGGATCATGCCGACTGTCCGGAAAGCCGGAATCGCCTCCCCGGGGCGGGGGTACACGAGCAGTCCGGCGCCGCTTCCGACGCCGGTGTCACGCGGAACACCGGAACACCTCACCGCCGGGAGGAGCCATGGCGGCTGTCAGGCCCACCGATCTGCAGAAGGCCCTGTCCGGCGCGGAGTACCCCGCCGACCGGGAACAGCTCCGGGAGGTCGCGGAGAAGAACCACGCGCCGAAGGAGATCACCGACCGCATCTCCCACCTCGGGAAGAAGGAGTTCCAGAACCCGGCCGAGGTCAGCAAGGCCGTGTTCAACGAGTAGTGACGACAGCGACGGACACGGCGGCCGGGACCTCGGGCCCCGGCCGCCGCGCCGCGCCGCGGTCTCATTCCCCCGGGGCGAGGGTGCGCGCGAGTACGGCCGCCGTGTCGGCGATCAGTCCGTTGTCCACCACCGCGTCCCGGGTGGTCTTCGACGACAGCACGGCCAGCACGAGGGGTGTCCCCCTGCTGGTCCAGGCGACGCCGATGTCGTTGGCGGTCGCGTAGTCACCGGTACCGGTCTTGTCACCGACGGCCCAGTCCCGCGGCAGGCCGCGCCGGAACCGTTCCCCGCTGGTGGTGTTGCCCTTCAGCCAGGTGACGAGCTGCTCGCGGTCGGCATCGGCCAGCAGCCGGCCGAGGGTGAGCCGCGCGAAGCCGGCGCCGACCGCCTCCGGCGTGGTGGTGTCGCGGAGGTCGCCGGGAACGGCGGAGTTCAGGTCGGTCTCCCAGCGGTCGAGCCGGCTGACCGGGTCGCCGATCGACCGGAAGAACCGGGTGAGCCCGTCCGGCCCGCCGATCTGGCGCAGCAGGAGGTTGGCCGCCGCGTTGTCGCTGTACTGGATCGCGGCCGCGCACAGGTCGCCCACCGTCATGCCGGTGTCGACGTGGGCCTTCGTGATCGGGCAGTTCGGGATCGCCACGTCCGCCGGCGGATAGTGGATCACCTTGTCCAGCGGCGCGCAGTCACCGTGATCGCGGAGGATCGCCGCCGCGGCGAACGCCTTGAACGTCGAGCACAGGGCGAACCGCTCCCGCGCCCGGTAGGACACGGCCTGCCCGGTACGGAGGTTGCGGGCGTACACACCGAGGCGTGCGGCGTACCGCTGTTCGAGATCACGTAACTCGCTTTCCGTGCCTGCCGACCGGGAATCCGGCGTGGCCGAGGCGGTCGGCGCCGGCGCGGCGGCGGTCAGTACGGCGGTCGGGACGGCGAGGCTGGCCCTGAGCAGGCCGCGCCGCGGAAGAGGGATGGCTGAGGTCATGCGCACAGCGAATCAGCCGTACCCGCTCACGTCCAACAGGCACCGCGCCGCTGACCCCCTGTGCCGCCGCCGTGCTCCTCCGCAGCGCGGCGAAGGCCGGCGCGTGGCGGTCGAGGCTCTGCTGGGGCGTGGTGAAAAAGGTTCACCCTTTCATGGCCCGCGCCACGACGGTGCGCACCCGGCGCAAACTCGCTCTCGCCGCACAGAAGGCGACATAGGCACCTGAAAAGGCGTCACCGATGGAATGCGGGAATTTCACGCCGCCCACTCGTTGACGATTCCGTGGTGAGCATGTGTGGATGCCGTGACCACTGGGCGTGAACTGGTCGCGTATACGCATGTCGGTACTGATTCGCGCCACCGTTGTTCACGCGGAAGGCTTGCGGCTCAATCCGCCGTGCAGTAACTACGTGAATCATGAACCTGTTCCACCGCGGTGCGTCCCCCCGCCGCTCGGCCTCCCCCACGACCACGCGACTCGCCGCCGAACCACCGGCCCTGGCCGCCGGCGGCCTCCCGGATCCCGGCCTGGCGGCGCTGACCGGCGAGTGGATGATCGACCCCGCGCACAGCAGGATCGGCTTCTCCGTCCGCCATGCCATGGTGACGACCGTGCGCGGGGCATTCACCGAGTTCCAGAGCCGGCTCTACTTCGACGGCCGCAATCCCGCTCGCTCGAAGGCGGAGATCACCCTGTCCACCGCGAGCGTGGACACCGGCGTGGAACAGCGTGACGCCCACTTGACCGGCCGTGACTTCCTGAACTCCGCGGCTTATCCTCGAATGCGTTTCACCAGTACCGCCGTGCAGCTCGCAAGCCCCGATGTCTACCGCATGACCGGGGACCTCACCATCAAGAACGCCACCCGCCCCGTCGTCCTGGAACTCACCTACATAGGCCACGTCACCGATCCCTTCGGCTATGAGCGGGTCGGATTCGACGGAACCACCACCATCAACCGCTCCGATTGGGGTCTGACGTACGACGCCCGGCTCGCCGAGGGCGGCGCCATGGTGAGCGAGAAGGTGCGCCTCCAGTTCGACATCGCCGCCATCCGCTCCGCGCCCCTGGGCTGACCGACGGGGTTCCTGGTCCCGGCACTCCCAGGAACCGGGGGGCACCGGCTGTCCGCACCGCCCCGTCCAAGGGTGGACGCATGACCACGACACTGATCACCGGAGCGGACAAGGGCCTCGGTTTCGAGACCGCCCGCCGCCTCGTCGACGCGGGCCACACCGTGTACATCGGCAGCCGCGACGCCGGACGCGGCCGCCGGGCCGCCGAGCGGCTCGGCGCGGGGACGGTCCGGCTGGACGTCACCGACGACGCGTCCGTGGCGGCCGCCGTGCGGACCGTCGAGGCCGACGGAGGGCTCGACACTGATCAACAACGCCGGCGTCGAGGAGAGGGCCGCCGGGAACGCCCTGATCGGCCCCGCGGACGTCATGGCCGGCGTCATGCGACAGACGTTCGAGACGAACGTCTTCGGCACGGTGCGCGTCCTGCACGCCTTCCGTCCGCTCCTGCGGCGTTCGACCGCCCCCGTGGTGGTCAACGTCAGCAGCGGGCTGGCCTCCCTGACCGCGGTCAGCACCGCCGGCAGCCCGGCGTACGCCTATCCGGGCGTCGCCTACCCGGCGTCCAAGGCCGCCGTCGACATGATCACGGTGCAGTACGCGAAGGCGTTCCCCGGCATGCGGATCAACACCGTGGAGCCAGGCTTCACCAAGACCGGCCTGAACGGCAACACCGGCGTCCGGACCGTCGAGGAGGGTGCCGAGATCATCGTCCGCATGGCACGGGTGGGTCCCGACGGCCCCACGGGGGGCTACTTCGACGCCGAAGGCACCCTGCCCTGGTGATCCGTACCGGCCCGGTCCACCGGCGGAAGGTCCTGCTCGGTCCAGATGCATTTGCCGTCGCCGAGGAAGCGGGTGCCCCAGCGCCGTGACAGGGCGGCGACCAGGTGCAGGCCCCGGCCGCCCTCGTCCGTGTGGCCGGCGCGCCGGATGCGCGGGGTGGTGAGGCTGCCGTCGTACACCTCGCAGATCAGTGACCGGCTGCGCAGCAGACGCAGCCGGACGGGTCCCCTGGCGTGCCGGACGACGTTGCCGACCAGCTCGCTGACCAGCAGTTCGGTGGTCGTCCCGAGCTCTTGGAGGCCCCACGTGGCCAGCCGGTGGCGGACGAACTCGCGGGCCTGTCCGGCCGCCCTGGGGTCTTCGGGCAGGCGGCACGAGGCGATGTCGCCGGGAGGTGTGGCGTGGGTGTGCGCGACCAGCAGGGCCGCGTCGTCACTGGTCTGCCCGCGGTCGGGCAGCAGGGTCGCCACAAGGTGGTCGCACAGGGCGTCCAGCCGGTCCGTGCGCTCGTCCGACCCGTCGTCCGGGAAGTACGAGGTCCGTGTGACGGCCTCCTCCAGGGTCCGCCGGAGCAGGGCGAAGCCCTCGTCGACGTCCCGGCCGGCCGAGTCCACGAGGCCGTCGGTGCAGAACACCAGCAGGCTCTCCTCCGGCAGGTCCAGCTCCTGGACGTCGAAGGGCGGCTCGGCGGCCCCGAGCGGTGGATTGACGGGCACGTCGGGGCTGCGGACCGTGCCGTCCGGGTGGACGACGACCGGGGGCGGATGCCCGGCCAGAGCGAGCGCACAGGTCCGGGCGACCGGGTCGTAGACGGCGAACGAGAAAGTGGCGTAGTAGTCGTCCCCCAGCTCGCCCACGATCTCGTTGAGGTGGCCGAGCAGTTCGACCGGCTCCAGTTCCAGGTCGGCGAGCGTGCGGACCGCCGTACGCAGCCGGCCCATGGTCGCGGCCTCGGTGATGCCGTGCCCCATGACGTCGCCGATCACCAGGGCGACACGGTCGGCGGAGAGCGGGATCAGGTCGTACCAGTCTCCGCCGACCTCGTCGCCCCGGCCCGCGGGCAGGTAACGGGCGGCGGCGGAGACGGCGGGCCGGGAGGGCAGCGACTTGGGCAGCAGGCCGCGCTGGAGTCCCTGGGCCCGGGTGTGCTCCTTGTCGTAGAGGCGCGCGCGTTCCAGCGCCTGGGCGACCAGACCGCTGACCGCGGTGAGCAGGGTGCGCTCCTCCTGGCTGAAGGAGCGCGGGCGGTCGAAGGACAGGACGCAGCAGCCGATCGGACGGCCGGACGCGATGAGCGGCAGGAACGCCCACGCGTTCATGGCCGAGCCGGCGACCAGGCCGCTCAGGTCCCCGTACTTCCCGCAGAACCGCGCCTTCGACTCAAGGAACCTGGGAGTACGGGTGCGCAGCGCGTCGGTGACCGCCGTGTTGTCGCTCAGCGGAACCCCGTCGATCAGGCCGAGGAAGTCCGGTCCGTACCCGACGGAGTCGACCACGCGCACCCGGCCGCCCTCCACTGCTTCGACCACCAGTCCGTCGGCGCCGAAGGGCGGCAGGACGTGTTCGGCGACGGCACGGACCACGTCCCGGGACGTCACGGCCTCGGTGAGCGCGGCCGTCAGCTCGCCCATCCGGGCGGTGCGCTCCGCCGCGCCGCTTTCGTCGGCCGTCTCCCCGGCCATGCCGGTCCGCTCCACCCTCACCTCGGCGATCCAGATCGCCAGTCCGCTCTCCGGCAGCGGCACCAGGCGTACCTGACACGCCCGCCGGCCGGCCCGGCGCAGATCGACAGTCAGCGGCGTCCGCTCGGCGTACGCCCTGCGGAACTGGCACTCAAGGCCCGGGACGCGGCAGGCCGGGACGTCCCACAGGGTGCTGCCCAGCGCCGCGGCGCCCACGCCGAGGAGGCGCTCGGCCGCCCGGTTGAGGAAGGTGATCCGCCAGTCGCCGTCGACGGTGAGGAAGCCGTCCGCCATCGTGTCGAGAGCGCGCGCGACGGGTTCCGGCCCGGCTCCGGTGCCGCCGAGGGCGGGACCGGTGCCCAGGCGCCCGGAGACCCAGGCGGCCACCGCGTGCAGGAGGAGGCGCCGTGCCGGGTCCGGCTCACCGGGCTCCGCCGTCAGCACCGTGAGCGCCCCGGCGCGGCCCGGCAGCGGAACCGAGGCGACGCCCGCGGCCCCGATGCCCAGGACGTCCTCGCCCAGCCAGACGTACGCGCCGCCGCGCGCGGCCCGGGCGGGCGGCACGTCCGCGTCCGGCCCGATCCGGGCCCATCCCTCGACGGTCCCGAGCGGCAGGCCGCTGAGCGCCACGAGGCACAGCGGGCCGGTACCGCGGGGGTCGCGGCGGTGCAGGAGGCCACCCAGGCCGTGCAGGGCGGCGGTCGCCTGCTGGAGCGCGAGCGGGAGGGCGACGGCGTCCGGCTGGTCCCCGGCCGCGGTCTCCAGCAGGCGCAGGCGTACCGAATCCAGTCCTTCGGCGCGGCTGCCGCGCCCGGCGGTACCGGCCGTCACATCGCCTCCCCGGTCCGTGCCGAGACTGCTGCCATCAACAGTAGTTCGTCACGCCCCGGCCGACCCGCTCGAGCCCGGAGCGGTCACGGCACGGGGAACGGCGTCACGGGGCCGTCAGGGTCCTGTGAGCAGCGTGAGGTGGGCGAGGTCCCCGGGCGGCGGGGTGGTCACCGACCACAGCGGGGCGGCGGTGCCGTCCGCCACCGCCGCCGGGGCGTCGGTCAGGTTCATCCGCTCGCGCAGACGGCCGTAGAAGTCCATCGGCCCCAGCCGGACCGCCCGCAGCCGGCGCGGCGCCGCGTACACGCCGATCCAGTCGCCCGGGTCGAGCACGCCGCGCAACTGGCCGTCGACGCTGACCGCGGCCCGACCGGACCGCTCGAGCACGCGCAGCCCGACGGGCTCGTCCGGGGCGGTCACGACCGAGCGGTTGAACGCCATGTGCGGGGCGACCGGCGTGAAGACCAGTGCCTCGGCGCGTGGCGAGACGACGGGGCCGCCGGCCGCGAAGCTGTAGGCGGTCGAGCCCGTCGGGGTGGCCACCATCAGCGCGTCGGCGGAGTAGGACGCCAGGAGCCGGCCCGCGACGTAGACGCCGACCGACACCTGGCGGTCCCTGGACAGTTTCTCCAGGACGATGTCGTTCAGTGCGAAGACGTCCAGCGGGACGCCCCACTCGTCGTCGGTCTCGCAGTCGGCGCGCACCCCGGGGGGCGGCAGGAGCGGCCCGCGGCCGTAGCGCAGCAGCCCTTCCATCTCGGACGGCACCCGCAGCCGGCACGAGGCACGCATGGTCAGCAGCAGGCGGTGCTCCACGTCCACTTGATCGTTCCGTACGGCGTCCAGTGCCGCGCGCACCTCGGCGACGGGCACCTCCGTCAGGAAGCCCACCCGTCCCAGGTCGACGCCGAGGACCAGGGCGTCGTGCTCGGCGGCCAGCCGTGCGCCGCGCAGGAAGGTGCCGTCGCCGCCCAGCGTGACGATGAGGTCGGGGTCACCGGCGGCCGTCACCTCCTCGCCCGCGCCGCGCCGCCCGCCGTCCTGCCACACGTCGATGTCCGCGCACGGCACGGCGTGCTCGGCACACCATTCCCGTACGGCACGGGCGGCCTCCGCGGCTTCCGCGCGCCCACCGTGCACGACCAATCCGAGCCGACTCACCGTCACGTCCGCCTCCGCATGCCCTCGCGACCGGCCACCACTGCACCCCGAGTAACCCGGCGCCGCCATCTGCCACACCGGCGGCGCGGTCCCGTTCGGTTGCGGGCCGTGCGGCCCGGGGTTCTCAGCCGCCGGTCAGCGTCCGGACGGGGGAACCGGCCAGGAAGGCGGTGATGTCCTGCACCGCCTCCGTGTAGAAGGTGCGGTAGTTCTGCTCGGTGACGTAGCCGAGGTGCGGGGTGGCGAGCACGTTCGGCAGGGAGCGCAGCGGGTCGTCGGCGGGGAGCGGCTCGGTCTCGAACACATCGAGTCCCGCCCCGGCGATCCAGCCCTCCCGCAGGGCACGCAGGAGTGCGCCGCGGTCGACGATGGCGGCGCGCGAGGTGTTGACCAGGTAGGCGTGCGGGCGCATGGCACGCAGTTCCTCCTCGCCCAGCAGGCCGCGGGTGCGGTCGGAGAGGACGAGGTGGACGGAGACGACGTCGCTGCGGCTGAGCAGGTCCTTCTTGCCGGCGGCGAGCCGGGCTCCGGCGGCGGCCGCTCGTTCGGCGGTGAGGTTCTCGCTCCAGGCGAGGACCTCCATCCCGAAGGCGGTGGCGATCCGGGCGACCCGGGTGCCGATCTTGCCGAGCCCGAGCAGGCCGAGGGTCCGCCCGTTCAGGTCCTGGCCGACGGTGGACTGCCAGGGGCCGCCTTCGCGCAGGGCCCGGTTCTCGGCGGTCACCTGCCGGGCCAGGCCGAGGACGAGCGCCCAGGTCAGTTCGACGGGCGGGGTGGGACTGCTCGCCGTGCCGCAGACCGTCACGCCCTGGGCGGCGGCCGCGGCGAGGTCGATGGAGGCGTTGCGCATGCCGGTGGTCACCAGCAGGCGCAGCCGGGGAAGGCGGCGCAGGAGGTCCGCGTCGAAGGGGGTCCGCTCCCGCATGGCCACGACGATCTCGCAGTCGGCCAGCTCGGCCACGAGTTCGTCCCGGCCGGCGAGGTGTTCGCGGAGCGTGCGCACCTCGGCCTGGCCGGCGAGGGGGCTCCAGTCGGCCAGGGTCAGGGCGGCGCCCTGGTAGTCGTCCAGCACAGCGCAGTGGAGGGTCATGCGGTCATTCTGCCTGGCCGCCGGAAGGCGGGATCCGCACGGGTGGTCAGTCGGCCGGCCAGGCTCCGCCGAGCCGGCTGAGCCCGGCGGCGGCCGTGATGGTGGCGTAGATGTAGTGCCGGGGCGCTTCCGGCATGACGTCCATGGGCTTGAGCAGCAGGACCGCTCCCCAGATCGCGCCGTCCCAGATGACGGGGGCGGCGACGGAGTTCCACTTCGCCATGCACTCCTGGTGCCCCAGGGCGTAGCCCTGGTCACGGATGTCGGCGAGGGAGGCGAGCAGTTCGTCCCCGTCGCGGATGACGCCGGGGCCGGCCTCCTCCGGGACCGGATCGGCCGCTACCCGCCGCTGGATCTGTTCGGGCAGGTAGGCGAGGATCGTCCGGCCCGAGGCGCCGGTGCGCAACGACCGTGTGACCGAGAGGACGTCACGCGGCGTCATGCCGAGCTCGACGAGATCGGAGTCCCCCACCGCCATGTCCAGGCACTGTCTGCCCGCTATGCCGAACGGGGCTCTCATGTAGAGGAAGACCAGGCCGTTGTCGGTCGCCCTGCGCAGGCCTTGCAGGAAGTGGGTGGCCTCGTCACCGGAGAGTTTGTCCTCGGCGAGTGCGTGGAGCCCCAGGTCGGCGACCGTGCTGCCGAGCTGGTACAGGCCTCGGTCGATGCGGACGAAGGTGCTGTTGTAGGTTCCGGCGGTGAGCATGCGGCCGGTGGTGGAATCGTCGAGGTCCGCGGCCTTGGCGATCTCGGACAGCCGGTGGGCACCGGGACCCAGCGTGATGAACGCCTGCTGCACCCGCATGAAGCGCTCGGCGTAACTGGTCCCGGTCCCGCGCTGGCCGCTCATCCGCCGTACCCCCTTCGTCGTGCCCGCGCCCCTCCGCCCGGAGCGCGGCGGTACACGGCCCTGATGCACCGCACAGGGCATGGCGCAAGAGTATTACGCGGAGGTATCGAGACTGAACTTGCCCGTTCCCGTACGGCTGTTGAGCACATGGTGCGCCTTGGCCGCGTCGGCGAGCGGGTAGGTCCCGCCGGTCACGATCCTGAGTGTGCCGTTGCCGACGGCGTCGAACAGCTGCCTCATGGACGCCGCGAGGGGGAGCGTCCGGTCGGTGTAGAGGTGCGGGAGCCAGAAACCGGCGACGGTGACGGACTTCTGGAGCAGCTGGTGCACGGGAACGTCGGCGAGCCGGCCGCCTGCGAAGCCGTACACGACGAGCCGGCCGCGCGGGCCGACCGCCTGGAGGGTCTGCCGCAGCGTCTCGCCGCCGGTCATCTCCAGCGCGGCGTGGACGGGGCCTCCCGCCGCCTCGAGGATCCGCTCCGTCAGGCCGTCCTCCGCGGAGTCGACGGCTGCCGCCGCCCCGAGTTCGAGGGCCAGCCGGCGCTTCTCGTCCGTCCCGGCGAGAGCGATGACCCGGGCGCCCGCCCGGTGTGCCAGCTGAACGGCCAGCGAGCCGACGCCGCCCGCCGCAGCGGGAATGACGACCGTCTGCCCCTTGACGATCTGGGCGACGGTGAAGAGGAGGTGGTAGGCGCTGTTCCCCTGCAGGGCCAGCGACACCGCCTGTTCGTCGGTGACCTCGTCGGGGATCTCCCAGTGCAGCCTGCGGTGAACGGCGGCCTTCTCCGCGTAGCCGCCGCCCTGCGTCAGCGCCACGACGCGTCTGCCGTCCGCGGTGGTACCGACGACCTCGTTGCCGGGGATGTACGGCAGTTCGACCGGTGCGAGGTAGGTGTTTCCGCGAACATGGACGTCCGCGTAGTTGACACCGGCCAGCCGCACGTCCAGCAGGATGTGCCCGCGCGCGGGAGCGGGGTCGGGAACGTCTTCCAGTCGCAGAACCTCGGGTCCGCCGAATTCCCTCATGACAATGGCGCGCACAGTGCTCCTATCGACGCGGGACGGTTGTGTACCACGACAGGCTAGGGCATCTGCCCAACCGCTCCGACCTGGGCATCTTGCCCCATACAACTTTCTCACGAGGTGAGAAAGGGCCGTTCATTTCTCACTCGACGAGAAGCTTTAATGTCGAACTTCTCGCGAGATGAGAAGGAGGAATCCGTGGGTTGCATTCGCCCTTTCGGCGAGACATAGTGATGCCCCCTCGCTCTGCCAGACACTTCCCGCAGACCAGGCCGGCACGGGGCGTCGGCCTCAGGCAGGAGGCTGCTGTGCCCCTTCCCCCCACCTCCTCTTCTCCTCCTTCTCCGCGCCGTCGCCGCTCGCGCAGCCAGTCGATCGCCACGGCGACCTCCGCCGCCTTTCCCCTGCCGTCCGCGTGCCGGCGGTCCCCGGGGCTCGACGTCCCGCCGCCACCGGGGGCAGCCGTGCCGGCGGAGGCCGACCGGCAGGGAGCCGCACGCATCTGGTCCTCGTAGTCGGCCGGCGCCCGGCCGTGCGGCTGCCCATCACCCTGGCACCCCCTTCGCGTCCTCCATCCCCTTCGTCTCTTCGTTTCTTCGTCTCGTTCGTCTCCTTCGTCCAGGAGCTCGTTTCCATGGTCTTCGCCTCCGCCGCACCCGTCTTGGCGCCCCGGTTAGAAGCCGTCGCCCCTACTGTGGCGATCGTCGCCCCCTTCGGCGGCTCCGCCCTCGCGGAGACCTTCGCGCGGCGGGGCCGGAGAACCGTGACCGTCGAACTGGACGCCCACCGCCGGACGTCGGCGCGCGGAGCGGCCGGGATGGCCGGGGTCGCCGGCTGCGCGGACTCGGTGGAGCATCGCGGATCCCTGCGGCAGACGGTCAAAGCCCTGCGAGGGCTGGGCGTGTCGGCCGTCGTCGCCGGCAGTGCGGCGGGCATCGAGCTGGCGGAGCGGATCGGCTGGCATCTGGGTCTGCCGCAAGGCGACCCCGAGACATCGCGACTGCGCTACGACCGTGGCGTACAGGCGGTCGCCCTGGCGCGCGCCGGCATACCGGCTCCACGCGGCATCCGCAGCGCGGATCCGGCCGAGGCCCTGGCCTGGGCCGAGGCCCGCCGCCTGCCGGGTTACCTGCTGGCGCCCGCTGCGGCCGGGGTACCGGTCGAGCCGGTGGCCTGCGACGGAGCGAGGCAGATCAGTGAGGCCTGGCCCGTCGTGAAACGCGCGGTCGCCCGGTACTGCGACGACCCGTATCTGGTCCTCACCGAGCGGCTGCCCGCACCGCAGTTCGTCGTGAACAGCGTCAGTCGCCCCGGTGCGGACGGGCCGACGGAGCATGTCGTCACCGACGTGTGGGCCGAGACGCGCTCCGGCGACCGGTCACTGGACCGCACCGACCTGTTGCTCCCCCACCAGCCTTCGGCGCGAGCCGTGTCGGCGTACATGCCGCGCGTGCTCGGCGCGCTGGGCGTGATGCGCGGTCCGGTCACGGCGCGCGTCGCCTACACACCGGGGCGAGGTCCGCTGCTCGTCTCGGCCCTGGCGGTGCCCGGGGTCTCGCCGGCCGACGAGGCGCTGCGCACGGCAACCGGCCTCGACCGCCTCACGGACGCACTGGACCCCTGGGGCCCGCCTCTGCCCGGCCCGTCCGTGCCGTCCGTCCCCGGCCCGGCCGGACACCGGGTGGTCCGGGTGCACCTGCGCCGAGGCAGCGGCCACGCCGTCGATCCGCACCTCGGGCGGATCCTGGGCCGGCTGCCGACGGTGGCCGCGGTGAGCACCGGCCTCGGGGGACACTCCCCGGTGACCGGTACGGCCCGGAGCGCCGAGGTCGTGCTCAGCGGCGGCGATCCGGAAGCCGTCGAGGCGGACTATCGCATCATCCGGGCCATGGAGCGCTGATCGGACCGAAGCAGGTCTCGATCCAGGCCCTCGTCGACGGCTCCCCTGCGGCGGCGGAAGGAGGGGCGCCCCCGGACGGGGGCCGCCCCTCCACCGCGTTGTGGACCGGTGGTGGGTCTCGGCCGCAGTCGCGCACGCGGATCGTGCAGATGCCGCGGCCGTGCGTTTCGTGCGGCAGTCCGGTGACGTGCCGCCGGTGCCCGGTAGCCCGGTCAGACCGCGCCAGGCCGCGCCAGGCCGCGCCAGGCGCGACGATCCCGGGCGAGGTGCGGGCCTCGGCTTACCGGTCCGCGCCCTCGGCTGTCTCGTCGGCCTCGTTGCCGTCGTCACCGTCATCCTTCACCTTGGGGTGACGGCACCCGGCGAGTGCTCGCGCTCGGCGGCGAGTCGGGGGGGGGGGGGGGGGCCCCAACCCCCGGCCCACCCCACCCCCACCCCCCCCC